>DATBSV010000291.1:0-8368 GCA_036559685.1 Casimicrobiaceae bacterium | reverse complement strand
GCGCCAGAAGCTGAACCCGATCGGCATGGAGTTCGAGGGCAAGGTCGTGCTGCTCGTCGACGACTCGATCGTGCGCGGCACGACCTCGCGCGAGATCGTGCAGATGGCGCGCGACGCGGGCGCGCGCAAGGTCTACTTCGCGTCGGCGAGCCCGCCGGTGCGCTTCCCGAACGTCTACGGCATCGACATGCCGAACCAGAAGGAGCTCGTCGCGTTCGGCCGCACCGAGCAGGAGGTCGCGCGCGAGATCGGCGCGGACCTCCTGATCTACCAGGAGCTCGAGGCGCTCAAGCGCGCCGTGCGCGGCGCCAATCCGCGCCTCGCCGAGTTCGAGGCGTCGTGCTTCGACGGCAAGTACGTGACTGGCGACGTGACGCCCGAGTACCTCGCGCAACTCGCGGGCGAGCGCCACGAGGACCGCGGCCAGCCCGGGGCCGACGATGACAGGGCCGTGACGTCGGCGTAGCCTTGAGGCGTTTCAGGGGAGCTCCATGATCACGATCGAGGTGTTCTTCGTCCTCTCGGCGATCGTCGTGCTGATCGGGCTGGTCGTCTGGCGGCGCGACCTCAAGTCGGGGCGCATCCTCAGGCCCAAGGCGCTGACGCGCTCGCGGCTGGTGCGCGATCTCTTCGCCGACACGCGCTCGCCGGCGATGAGCGGCAACGGGCCGGCGACCGTCGACGGGACGAAGCCGCGCGGCAAGGCGAAGGAGGACGGCGACAAGGCGGGCTGACGCCGCCGGTTTGACCGCGTCCGGGCGACGCGCTACCATTGTTCCTGCGCCGATTTGAAGCTTCAGCTTGCGGGCGCATAACAAATGCCGCTAAAGCGAGGTTCGCCTTGACCACGGGGATACCGTGGCAGGGCACACAAAACCCGTCGGCGGCCCCGGCGGGTTTTTTGTTTGGCGACGACGACGATGACGACCAACGCAACGCGCGGCTTCACGACCGCGATCCTCCACTCCGACCGCGACGCGACGATCGAGCACGGCGCGCTGCACAAGCCGCTGCACGTCTCGGTGGCTTATGGCTATTCGGACGCGCGCGACCTCGCGGCCGTGTTCCAGGGCAGGCAGTCGGGCCACGTGTACGGCCGGCAGGGCAATCCGACGTCGTCGGCGCTCGAGGCGAAGGTCAACGCGATGGAGGGCGGCGTCGCGACCGTGAGCTTCGCGACCGGCATGGCGGCGATCGGCGCCGTGATGCTGACGCTCGTGCGCGCGGGCGACCACGTCGTCGCGAGCCGCTATCTCTTCGGCAACACCGCGAGCCTGTTCCAGACGCTCGAGGCGCACGGCACCGCGGTGAGCTTCGTCGACGCGACCGACGCCGACGACGTGGCCGCGGCGATCACGCCCGCGACGCGGCTCGTGTTCGTCGAGACGATCGCGAACCCGCGCACGCAGGTCGCCGACCTCGAGCGCATCGGCGAGGTGTGCGCGCGCCACGGCATCCCCTACGTCGTCGACAACACGCTGACGTCGCCGTGGCTGTTCCGGCCGATCGACGTCGGCGCGAGCCTCGTGATCAACGCGCTCACCAAGTACATCGGCGGCCACGGCAACGCGCTCGGCGGAACCGTCACCGACACCGGCCGCTACGACTGGACGCGCTACCCGAACATCATCGACACCTACAAGGGCGCCGACGCGAAGCTCTGGGCGATCACGCAGATCCGCAAGAAGGGCCTCCGAGACTTCGGCGGGACGCTCGCGGCCGAGCAGGCGCATCACCTCTCCGCCGGCGCGGAGACGCTCGCGCTGCGGATGGACCGCCAGTGCGCGAACGCGCTCGCGCTCGCACGCTTCCTCGCGTCGCACGACAAGGTGAGCGCCGTGCACTACCCGGGGCTCACGTCGCACGCCGAGCACGAGCGTGCGCGCACGCTGTTCCGCGACTACGGCGCGCTCCTGTCGTTCGAGCTCGCCGACGGCGTCGATCCATTCGCGGTGCTCAATCGCCTCGCGGTCGTCGTGCTGTCGTCGAACCTCGGCGACAACCGGACGCTCGCGATCCCGGTCGCCCAGACGATCTTCTGGGAGATGGGCCGCGCGCGCCGCGAGGCGATGGGGATCGCCGAGTCGCTGGTTCGCGTCTCGGTCGGCATCGAGGACGAGGCCGACCTGATCGCGGACTTCGCGTCGGCACTTGGCTGAAGGACGGCGCTAGTGCGATGACGGTGCGACCTGCGCCGCCGGCATCAGCCGCCGGTGCAGGACGCACGCGATCGGGATCCAGCCGACCCAGCGCACGAGGTCGACGATCTCGTTGTCCCAGTGCCAGTCGTCGATCGCGTCGAAGTGCAGGTCGAGCTTGTCCTCGACGTAGCCCCACAGCGAAAGCCACGCGGCGACGAACGCGAGGACGACGCCGCGCGCGCGTCCGAGTGGCGACGCCTCGCGCCACATCGGCGCGGCCACGAGCACGCCGATCACGACGACGAAGAGCGCAGTACGCGCCTCGGGAAAGCCCGCGAACGTCGAGGCGAGCAGCGGCTCGCTCGCGATCATCTTCGCGGCGGTCCAGCCGAGCACCGCGGCGCCGAGCCACAGGATCAGCGGATACCGCTCGACCCACTTGAGCACGAGCGTCGAGCCCCAGATCACGATCGGGATCGAGACCGCGAGCCCGATCAACACGAGCAGCACGCTGCCGTGCGCGGCGCCGCCGATCGCGAGCACGTTGTCGACGCCCATCACCGCGTCGGCGATCACGATCGTCTGGATCGCGCCGCGGATGGACGTCCTGGCGGCGATCCCGTGGTCGCCGCCCCCGACGTCCTCGGTGAGACGCCAGCCGATCCACGCGAGCGCGAGGCCGCCCACGAGCAGGAAGCCGGGGATCTCGAGCAGCCACACCACGATCGACGTGAGCACGACGCGCACGGCGATCGCGCCGAACGTTCCCCACAGCACGACGCGGCGCTGGTGCTCCGCCGGAACGTTGCGCGCCGCAAGTCCGATGACCACGGCGTTGTCGCCGGCCAGGACGAGGTCGATGACGATGATGGCCAGCAAAGCCGACCACCAGGGGCTCGTGAACAGTTCGGGCGTCATGGGCGCGCTCCTGAAGGAACCAGCGCGCCTAGTGTAAACCCTTTGCGGGAAAACCCTAGGGCTCGAGCTCCCTGCGGCGCACCCCCGCCTCGTCGATCTCGAGCCAGGCGGCGCGCCCGTGCCAGTCGGGCAGGACATGCCGCTCGCGCCGGCGGCCGTCCACCTCGACGACGTGCGAGGCCGGCCGGTGCGTGTGGCCGTGCACGAAGCGGATCACGCCGGCGTCGCGGAACGCCTGTGCGACCGCCCCCGCGTTGACGTCCATGATCGCCTCGCTCTTGCCCATCGCAGCGCGGCGGCTCTTGCGGCGCAGCCAGGCGGCGAACGCTCGCCGCACCGGCCAGGGCATCGACAGCAGCTTGCGCTGGCGCGAAGGTTCGCGGATCCACGCGCGGTAGCGCTGGTAGTCGACGTCGTCGGTGCAGAGCGTGTCGCCGTGCATCAGCAGCGTCGGCACGCCGCCCGCCTCGACGACGACCGAATCGGGGAGGAGCGCCGCGCCCGACGCCTCGGCGAAGCGCGCGCCCAACAGGAAGTCGCGGTTGCCGTGCATCACGTGCACCGGCACGCCCGCGCGTGCGACGGCCGCGAGCGAAGCGACGACGCCCGAGGTGAAGGGCTCCGCGAGCTGCTCGTCGCCGAGCCAGCTGTCGAAGAGATCGCCCAGCACGTACACGGCGCTCGCGGTGCGCGCCGGCCCGCGCGCCCACGCTGCGAACGCCGCGGCGTCCGCGGGCCGCGCGGGCGCGAGATGGAGGTCGGAGAGGAAGTGCTGGGGCGCCAGGGTCTGGGGCCCGATCAGCCGACGGCTTCGGCGCGCTGGATCACGACATCGGACGTCGGCACGTTCTCGTGGTTGCCGCTGCTCGCGGTCGCCACGCCCTTGATCTTGTCGACGACGTCCTGGCCCTCGACGACCTTGCCGAACACGGTGTAGCCCCAGCCGTTGCCGCCGGGCGCCTTGAAGTCGAGGAACGCGTTGTCGCCGACGTTGATGAAGAACTGCGCCGTGGCCGAGTGCGGGTCGCCGGTGCGCGCCATCGCGAGCGTGTACTTCGCGTTCTTGAGCCCGTTCGCGCCCTCGTGCGCGACCGGCGCCCGCGTCGGCTTCTGCTGCATGCCGGGCGCAAACCCGCCGCCCTGGATCATGAAGCCGTCGATGACGCGATGGAAAATCGTGTTGTCGTAGTGGCGGTCGGCGACGTACTTGAGGAAATTCTCGACCGTCGCCGGCGCGTTCTCGTCGTCGAGCGCGACGACGATGTCGCCGTGGTTGGTGTGGAGCCGGACCTTTTTCATCCGAGCACCTTCGCGCTCTTGATGACGATGCGCGTCTGCGGCACGTCGGTCGGGAACGGCCCGCCCTTGCCGGTCGGCGTCTTCGCGATCTTGTTGACGACGTCCATGCCCTCCACGACCTTGCCGAACACCGTGTAGCCGTAGCCGGCGGTCGTCGGCTCGCGGAAGTTGAGCGCCTTGTTGTCGTTGACGTTGATGAAGAACTGCGACGACGCCGAGTGCGGGTCCTGCGTGCGCGCCATCGCGATCGTGCCCGGCGTGTTGGTGAGCCCGGCCTTGCTCGCGCTCTCGCCTTCGTTGCGCACCGGCGGGCGCGTGGGTTTCTGCGAGAAGTCCTCGGTGTAGCCGCCGGCCTGGATCATGAAGCCGTCGATCACGCGATGGAACTGCGTGCCGGCGTAGTGGCCGGACTGCACGTACTTGACGAAGTTCTCGACCGTCGCCGGCGCGGCCTTGGCGTCGAGTTGCAGCACGATCTTGCCGGCGGTCGTGTCGAGCTCGACCTTCTGCGCGAGCGCGACGGTGGGGAAGGCGCCGAGCGCGGCGGCGGCGAAAGCGGCGACGAGGAGAGTGCGGGTCATGCGGTGCTCCGGGGAAAGTGGAAGGATCAGCGGACGGCAAGCGCGTCGCGCACGAGCTTGAGCTTCGCGGGCGCGTTGCCTTTGGATTTCTCGAGCACGATCGCGCGCTCGTACTGGCGCGCGGCCAGGCGCGCGTACACGTCGCCGAGGTTCTCGACCGCCGGCGCGTACTCGGGCGACGCGGCGATCGCGAGCTCGAGCTCGGTCCTCGCGAGGTCGAGGTTGCCGCGCGCGGCGTGCAGCACGGCGAGGTTGTTGTGCACTTCGGGCAGCTCGGGAAAATCGGCGACGAGCGCCGTGAGCGTCGCCATCGCGGCGTCGGGCTTCCCGGCCTCGCTCTCGGCGACCGCCTTGAGGAAGCGCGCCTGCGGCTCGCGCGGGCGCTCCCGGGACAAAGTCTCGAGACGCGCGATCGCGGCGTCGTAGCGCTTCTGCGCGAGGAGCTCGCGCGACTCCTTGAGGCCCGCCGCGTAGGCGCGGCGCGCCTCGTCCGAGAACTCGGCGGGCAGCGGCGTCGGCGCCGGCTCCGGCGGCAGCTTCGACGCGCCGGGTGCCTGCGCGAGAGCGCCCGACGCGGCCAGCGCGAGGACGACTAGGGCGTGCGAAAGCGATCGCATCAAGGGCTCGATTCTACCCTTGGCCGCGAAGCCGCTCGACCGTCGCGTCGATCAGCCGCCGCGCGATCGACACCGGCGACGGCAGGTTCGGCAGCGCGTCGAGCGGGAACCATTGCGCGTCGTCGATCTCGGGATCGTCGAGCCGGATCTCGCCGCCGGCGTACTCGGCGGTGAACGCGATCATCAGCGAGTGCGGGAACGCCCACGACTGGCTCGCGAAGTAGACCGGCGTCGCGATCTCGACCCCGACCTCCTCGCGGACCTCGCGGCGGATGCAGTCCTCGATCGTCTCGCCCGGCTCGACGAAGCCGGCGAGCGCCGAGTACATGCCGGACGCGAAGCGCGCCGAGCGTGCGAGCAGGAGCTCGCGGCCGCGCGTGACGAGCGCCATCATCGCCGGCGAGACGCGCGGGTACGCGACGAGCCCGCACGACGGGCATTCGGCCGCTCGCTCCTCGTCGCGCAACCGCGTGCGCGTGCCGCAGCGGCCGCAGTAGCGGTGCATCCGCTCGAAGTCGGTGACCTGGAACGCGCGCGCGGCGAGCGCGAGCGGCGCGTCGTCGAGCTTGAGGAAGAACGAGCGCAGCCCCGACGACGCGTAGCCTTCCGGCGCCGCGGCGCTCTCGTCGAGCGCGATCGCGACGCACGGGACGCCGTCGAGCGCGCCGAGGTAGTGCTTCTCGCCGCGCAGGCCAGCGGCGTCGAGGTCGGCGAGCGTCGTGACCGCGGGCGCGTCGACGCTGCCGCGCACGACGAGCTTCGCGCCGGCGAACGCGAACGCGAGCGTCGTCGAGGGAAGTTCGGCGGGAAGTCGGTGCGAGGGAACGAAGCCGGCGGGCGTGTGCATGATCGGCGCTGGACGTCGCGCCGATTATGCCCTAGCGCACGAACACGCCGTCGCGTCCGATCGCGGTGAGCTCGACGAAGCGCGAGCCGCTATGGTCGTTGCCGGAGTAGGTGACGGTGAATCCGCCGACGTCGTAGTCGTTCAACGTCTCGAGCGCGGTCACGAGCTTCTCGCGCGTCACGTCGCGGCCCGCGCGGCGGATGCCCTCGACCAGCACCTTCGCGGCGATGAAGCCCTCGAGGCTGGTGAACGAGTAGTTCTCCTTGCCGGTCTCGGCGGAGAGCGCCTTCTGGTACTCCTTGACGACCGGCGCGCCGGTGTTCCAGGGAAACGGCACGACCTGCGAGATCGCAACGCCGCGGCCCTCGGGGCCGAGCTCGTTGGCTAGCGCCTTGCTGCCGACGAACGAGACGTTCAGGAACTGCGCGTGCACGCCGGCGGCCTTCATCGCCTTGATGAACGCGGCGCACGACTTGTACGCGCTGATCATCACGACCGCCTGCGGGTCGACCTTCGACAGCGCGGCGACAGCCGCCTTCACGTCGGTCGAGTTGCGCTCGACCGTCGCGGTCGCGGCGATCGGCATGTTGCGCGCCTTGGCGGCGCGCTCGACGCCCTCGAGGCCGGCCTTGCCGTACGCGTCGTTCTGGTAGAACACCGCGATGCGCTGCATCCTGAGCGTCGACAGGAGATCGACCAGCTTGTCGGTCTCCGCGTAGTAGCTCGCGCGCACGTTGAAGATGTAGCGGTTGAACGGCTTGCGGAACGCTTCGGCGCCGGTGAACGGCCCGATCAGCGGGACCTGCGCCTTCGTGAACACTGGCATCGCGGCGATCGTCGTCGGCGTGCCGACGTAGCCGAACAGCACGAACGCCTGGTCGGTCTCGAGGAAGCGGCGCGTGTTCGCGAGCGCGCGGTCGGGCTCGTAGCCGTCGTCGAGCGTGCGCAGCTCGATCTTCCGGCCGTTGATGCCGCCGCGTGCGTTGACCGCGTTGAAGTAGGCGAGCGCGCCGGCGCGCATCTCCGTCCCGAGCTCTGACGCCGGTCCCGTCGTCGCGGCCGACTGGCCGACGACGATCGTGGTCGGCGTGATGCCTTGGGCCGTCACCGGCGCCGGGACGACGGTGGCGAGGGCAGCCAGGGCTGCCGCGGCAATCCGGTTTCGAAGCATGGTCACTCCCTCTGATCAGGCAACCATAGCAAACATCAGGCCAATTTGAGAGCCGGGGTGGGCTCGACGGCTCGGGCTACGCGGAGGTCATGCACCCAAAGACCTGCCGCGAAACAAGGAGATAGCGTTGCCGTGGTAAACTGCGCGCCCTCATGGAAGCCGAACACCTCAACCAGCTCGCCAACTCGCTCGCCGACCTCAAAGCGCGGTCGGCCGAGATGCGGAGGTTGCTTTGACTTCGACCTGAAGTCGAAGAAGCTGGAAGAGGTGCGCCGCGCGCTCGAGGACCCGCAGGTCTGGAGCGATCCGGCGAAGGCGCAGGAGCTCGGCAAGGAGAAGAAGGCCCTCGAGGGCGTGGTCGGCACGCTGACCGACCTCGACCGCGGCCTCGCCGACAGCGACGAGCTGTTCGATCTCGCGCGGCAGGACAACGACGATGCGACGCTGACCGCGGTGCGCGACGACGTCGCCGCGCTCGCGCGCACCATCGAGGACCTCGAGTTCCGGCGCATGTTCGGCCACCCGCTGGACAGCGGCAACTGCTTCGTCGACATCCAGGCCGGCAGCGGCGGCACCGAGGCGCAGGACTGGGCTGCGATGCTGCTGCGCATGTACATTCGCTACGCCGAGCGGCGCGGCTACGCGGTCCAGGTGCTCGAGGAATCGCCCGGCGACGTCGCCGGCATCAAGAGCGCGTCGATCAAGGTCGACGGCGACTACGCGTACGGGTACCTGCGCACCGAGACCGGCGTGCACCGCCTCGTGCGCAAGAGCCCGTTCGACAGCAACGCGCG
>DATBSV010000290.1:0-2171 GCA_036559685.1 Casimicrobiaceae bacterium | reverse complement strand
CTTGTCGAACTCGTCGAGGAACACGATGCCGTTCTGCTCGACGTTGGCAAGCGCGCGCGCCTTGATGTCGTCGTCCGAGACGAGCTTGCCGACCTCCTCGTCGGTGAGCGCCTTGAGCGCATCGGCGACGCGCATCTTGGTCACCTTGCGCTTCGCGCCGCCCAACTGCTGGAACATGCCCTGCAGCTGGCTCGTGAGGTCCTCCATGCCCGGCGGCGCCATGATCTCCATCTGCGAGGGCAGCACCGAGACTTCCAGCTCGACCTCACGGTCGTCGAGCCGGCCTTCGCGAAGCTGCTTGCGGAACTTCTGCCGCGCCGCGGAATCGGTGGGCTGCATGTCGTGGAAGCTCACTTCGCGCGCCGGCGGCAGCAGCACGTCGAGCAGGCGATCCTCGGCGGCGTCGGCGGCGCGGTCGCGCATCCTGCGCGTCTCGGTTTCGCGCGACTCCTTGATCGCGGCGTCGACCAGGTCGCGGATGATCGTGTCGACGTCGCGTCCCACGTAGCCGACCTCGGTGAACTTGGTCGCCTCCACCTTGATGAACGGCGCTTCCGCGAGCCGCGCGAGGCGGCGCGCGATCTCGGTCTTGCCCACGCCGGTCGGCCCGATCATCAGGATGTTCTTCGGCGTGATCTCGCTGCGCAGCGGATCGGGCACCTGCTGGCGCCGCCAGCGATTGCGCAGCGCAATCGCCACGGCGCGCTTCGCGTCGTGCTGCCCGACGATGTTCTTGTCGAGCTCGGAGACGATCTCCTGCGGCGTCATCGACGACATGCGATCCATTGTAACCGTCCCGATCCCGGGCCTCGCCGACTTCGCCTATCATGCGAACCGTATGCACACACGGATCGCATCGCTCGCCGTTGCGCTCGCGCTCGCCGCGTGCTCGTCGACGCAGAGCACCGGCCCGCTCGAGCCGCCGAAGGGCGCGGCTCCGGTGCCCGGCGTCGAGGCGGTCCTGCTCCCGAAGAACGGCAGCGCCGCGCAGGGCGACGTCAAGATCATGCAGCGCGGCGACGTCCTGTGGGTGCTCGTCTCGCTCAACAACCTGCCGCCCGGTCCGTTCCGCGTGGTCATCCACGAGCGCGACAACTGCAGCTCGCCCAACGCATTCTCCGCGGGCCGGCCGTGGGCGCCGCCCGGCGATCCGCGCGCGCCGACCGAGCTCCTGCCGGTGGTGGCGATGGGCGCGAACGGGCATGGCCAGATGACGCTGCGGCTGCGCGGCGTGAAGCTCACCGGTCCGGACAGCCTCGCGGGCCGCTCGGTGCTCATCCATGCCGGCGACCGCGCCGCGCCGGCGCTGGTGCCCGACGTGCCCAACGACGTCGTGCTTTGCGGCACGCTCGGCGGCATCCGCTCGTTCATGGAGGCTTTCCAGTAGCCATGGGTTTTCTCGCCGACCGCAGGATCCTCGTCACGGGCGTGCTGTCGAACCGCTCGATCGCGTACGGCGTCGCGCGCGCGTGCAAGCGCGAAGGCGCGACGCTCGCGTTCACCTACGTCAACGACGGCCTCAAGGATCGCGTCGTCAAGCTCGCGTCCGACTTCGGCACTTGCCCGGTGCTGCCGTGCGACGTCACGCGCGACGCCGACATCGGCGCGCTGTTCGATACGCTGAAGGGCGAGTGGGGGGGCCTCGACGGGCTCGTGCACTCGATCGCGTTCGCGCCGCGCGAGGCGCTCACCGGCGACTTCCTCGAGGGCATGACGCGCGAGGCGTTCTCGGTCGCGCACGACGTCTCGAGCTACAGCTTCGCGGCGCTCGCCAAGGGCGCGCGGCCGCTGATGCAGGGGCGCAATGGCGCGCTGGTCACGATGACCTACCTCGGCGCCGTGCGCTCGGTGCCGAACTACAACGTGATGGGACTCGCGAAGGCGAGCCTCGAGGCGAACGTGCGCTACCTCGCGGCGGCGCTCGGGCCCGAGAACATCCGCGTCAACGGCATCTCGGCGGGGCCGATCAAGACGCTCGCCGCGGCCGGCATCGGCGGCTTCGGCAAGCTCCTGTCGCGCTTCGAGCAGACGGCGCCGCTGCGCCGCGGCGTGACGATCGACGAGGTCGGCAACGTCGCCGCGTTCCTGCTCTCCGACCTCGCGAGCGCGGTGACCGGCGAGATCACCTACGTCGACGCCGGCTACTCGACCGTCGCGATCGCCGGCGACGC
>DATBSV010000289.1:0-4534 GCA_036559685.1 Casimicrobiaceae bacterium | reverse complement strand
GAAGAAGAAGACGAGCTTCGGCTTGTCGCGGTCGCCGACCTCCGGAAGGTTCTCGTAGAGCTCGGCGAGCAGCCACAGCAGGAACGTGCCGTACAGCCGCGGCGCGGTCATCAGCTTGTCGGCTGCGAGGATGTTGACGATGCCGTGTCCCCTCGCATCCGTCTGGAGCAGATCATCGACGTTGAGCATCGGCTCGCCGAAGAAGCGGTCGCCGCCCTGTTCCTCGAGCTGGAGCAGGCCCCGCTGGATCGTGCCGATCGACGCGGAGGACACGTTGCCGTACTGCGTCTTGAACTGCGCGGCGTTGTCCCCGACGAACTGGAGCATCGAGCGCAGGTCCTTGAGGTCGAGGAGCAGCAGCTTGTTGTCGTCGGCGATCTTGAACGTGAGCGCGAGGACGCCCTCCTGCGTGTCGTTCAGGTTGAGCAGGCGCGCGAAGAGCAGCGGCCCCATGTCGGAGACCGTCGCCCGGACCGGGTGGCCCTGCTCGCCCCACACGTCCCACAGCGTGACCGGCGTGCTGCCCCACTCGGGCTCAGGCAGGCCGAGCTTGTCGAGCCGCTCCTTGAGCTTGGGCGACATCGAGCCCGGGAAAGCGATCCCGGTGAGGTCGCCCTTCACGTCGGCCATGAACACGGGGACGCCGATGCGCGAGAAGCGCTCGGCAAGCACCTGCAGCGAGATCGTCTTGCCGGTCCCGGTGGCCCCGGTGATGAGCCCGTGACGGTTGGCCATCGCGGGCAGGAGGGCGAGTTCGAGGTCACCGTGCCGGGCAACGATGAGCGGGTCGGCCATGGGGATCCCAGGGTTCGTGGCAGCGTGTTTAGTGTAGCAACCCCGGTCGCGGGGCGGCGATGGACGCTCCGGAGGGGTTCCCCGGGCCTAACCCCCTGTCTTTTTAGCCGGTTTTGAGGTACAATCCGGCAGCATAAGCGGGAGAAATGGGCTGGGCACAGCCCATTTTTTTTTGGCGAAGCACGATGGCGACGAACCTCTCCGAGCTCATCGCGCGCACGGTGCCCCCGATGGGGTACGAGCTGGTCGACTGGGAGGTGTCTCCCAAGGGCCGGCTGGTGCGCGTGTTCATCGACAAGGACGGGGGCGTCGACGTCGAGGATTGCGCGCGCCTCTCGCAGCATTTGACGCGGCTGTTCGCGGTCGAGAACGTCGACTACGACCGCCTCGAGGTGAGCTCGCCGGGGCTCGACCGGCCGCTGACGAAAGCGGCCGACTACGAGCGCTTTCGCGGGCACGAGGCGACGCTCGTGCTGCGCGAGAAGCGCAACGACACACGCAAGGTAAAGGGTGTGCTGGCCGGGCTCGATGGCGCCGAGGCGCTGATCGAGACCGAGTCCGGCACCGTGCGCATCCCGCTCGACCTGATCGAGCGGGCGCGCCTGGTACCGAAGATCGAATGGAGAAAGTGACGATGGACGGCGGGAAGGAAGTGCTGCTGCTGGTGGACGCGCTCTCGCGCGAGAAGAACGTCCCCAAGGAAACCGTGTTCGCGGCGCTCGAGATGGCGCTCGCGTCGGCGACCAAGAAGCGCTTCGCCGACGACGTGGACGTGCGCGTGGCGATCGACCGCGAGACGGGCGAGTACGACGCGTTCCGCCGCTGGACCGTCGTGGTCGACGAGGAGCACGAGGAGCCGTCGCGTCAGATCGCGATCACCGACGCGCCGGAGCGCGGCGAGAACCTCGCGCTGGGCGACATCGTCGAGGAACCGCTCGAGGCGGCGACGTTCGGCCGCATCGGCGCTCAGGCCGCGAAGCAGGTGATCCTGCAGAAGATCCGCGATGCCGAGCGCGAGCAGATCCTGAACGACTTCCTCGACCGCGAGGACAACCTGCTCACCGGCACCGTCAAGCGCATCGAGCGCGGCAACGCGATCGTCGAGTCGGGACGCATCGAGGGGATCATCCCGCGCGACCAGCTGATCCAGAAGGAGATGCTGCGCGTGGGCGACCGCGTGCGCGCGTACGTGCAGAAGATCGACCGCACCGCGAAGGGGCCGCAGCTCATCCTCTCGCGCGTTTCGCCGGAATTCCTGGCGCGCCTGTTCGAGCTCGAGGTGCCCGAGATCGAGGAGGGGCTGATCGAGATCAAGGCCGCGGCCCGCGATCCCGGCATCCGCGCCAAGATCGCGGTCAAGTCGAACGATCCGCGCCTCGACCCGCAGGGAACCTGCATCGGCATGCGCGGCTCGCGCGTGACGGCGGTCACCAACGAGCTCGCCGGGGAGCGCGTCGACATCGTGCTGTGGTCGGACGATCCCGCGAAGCTCGTCGTCAACGCGCTCGCGCCCGCCGAGGTGCAGAGCATCGTCGTCGACGAGGACAAGCACTCGATGGACGTGGTCGTCGACGAGGAGAACCTGGCGATCGCGATCGGCCGGAGCGGACAGAACGTCCGACTCGCCTCGGAGCTCACCGGCTGGCACCTCAACCTGATGAGCGTCGAGGAGTCGCAGACCAAGCGCGAGGCCGAGACCACGCGCGTGCGCGCCCAGTTCATGGAGCGCCTCGACGTCGACGAGGAGGTCGCGGACATCCTGGTCGCCGAGGGCTTCACGTCGCTCGAGGAAGTCGCGTACGTGCCGATCCAGGAGATGAACGAGATCGAGGCGTTCGACGAGGACACCGTCAACGAGCTTCGCAGCCGCGCGCGCAACGCGCTCCTGACCGAGGCGATCGTGCGCGAGGAGAGCGTCGAGAACGTCGAGGAGGCGCTGCTCTCGCTCGAAGGCATGGACACCGAGATCGCGAGCAAGCTCGCCGCCGCCGGCATCACGACGCGCGACGGGCTCGCCGATCTCGCCGGCGACGAGCTGGTCGAGCTCACCGGTATCGACGAGGCGCGCGCGCAGGCGCTGATCATGAAGGCGCGCGCGCACTGGTTCGAGGACGCGCCCGCCGACGCTGCGAACGTCGCCCCGGCGCACTGACCGGACGGGCGAGCGCGAGTCAACACGAGGTCCAGGTATGGCGCACACGACGATCGAACAATTCGCGACCGAGCTCAAGATGCCGCCGGGGGCGCTCATCGAGCAGCTCGCCGCGGCGGGCGTCGCCGCGAAGAAGGAAGGCGACAAGCTCACCGAGCAGGACAAGACGCGGCTCCTCGACTACCTGCGCAAGCAGCACGGCGCGGCGGCCGAGCCGAAGAAGCGCATCACGCTGACGCGCAAGCAGACGTCCGAGATCAAGGCGCCCGACGCGTCGGGCAAGGCGCGCACGATCCAGGTCGAGGTGCGCAAGAAGCGCGTGCTCGTGCGCCGCGACGAGAGCGACGCGACGCCGGTCGCCGAGGAAATCGCCGCGCCGGTCGTGGAAGAAGCGCCGGTCGTCGAAGCGCCGGCGCCGGTCGTCGAGGCGCCCGTCGAGGTCGCGCCGCCGCCCCCGCCGCCGCCGCAGGTCGCGCCCGAGCGCGCGCCCGCGGCCACGTCGCCCGCGTCGCACCTGTCCGCCGCCGAGATTGCATCGCGCGAAGCCGAGTCGAAGAAGCAGCAGGAGCTCTTCGCGCGCCAGCAGGACGACGTCCGGCGCAAGCAGGAAGACGCCGAGCGCCGCAAGGCGAAGGCCGAGGAAGCCGCGAAGGCGGCGGCCGCCGAGGCCGCGGCGAAGGCTGCCGCCGAAGCGAAGGCGAAGGCGCCTGTCGAAGTGAAGAAGGAAGGCACGCTGCACCGCCCGGCCGCGAAGCCCGGCGAGCGCCGCGACAAGCCCGCGAAGAAGGCGACCGGTCCGGTGTTCTCGGAAGAGGCCGCGCGCAAGCGCGCGCTGAAGCTCCGCGGCGGCGACGCGACGCCCGCGTCGACGACCGGCGGCTGGCGCCAGCCCAAGGTCGGCTCGCGGCATCGCGACGAGGACGGCGTCGAGAGCGGCGCGGCCGCCGGCCAGGCCGTCCGCGAGATCCTGGTCCCCGAGACGATCTCGGTCGCCGACCTCGCGCACAGGATGTCGGTCAAGGCCGCCGAGCTCATCAAGGTGCTGATGAAGATGGGCACGATGGTCACGATCAACCAGGTGCTCGACCAGGAGACCGCGATGATCGTCGTGGCCGAAATGGGGCACAAGGCGTCCGCGGCGAAGCTCGACGATCCCGATTCGCTGCTCGCGGAGTCGCAGGAAGGCGACGTCGCCGAGGCGCTGCCCCGCGCGCCGGTCGTCACCGTCATGGGCCACGTCGACCACGGCAAGACGTCGCTGCTCGACATGATCCGCCGCACGCGCGTCGCCTCCGGCGAGGCCGGCGGCATCACGCAGCACATCGGCGCCTACCACGTCGAGACGTCGAAGGGCATGATCACGTTCCTCGACACGCCGGGCCACGAGGCGTTCACCGCGATGCGCGCGCGCGGCGCGAAGGTCACCGACATCGTCGTGCTGGTGGTCGCGGCGGACGACGGCGTGATGCCGCAGACGCGCGAGGCGATCGCGCACGCCAAGGCCGGCAACGTGCCGATGGTCGTCGCGATCAACAAGATCGACAAGGGCGACGCGAACCCCGAGCGCGTCAAGCAGGAGCTCGTCGC
>DATBSV010000288.1:0-7175 GCA_036559685.1 Casimicrobiaceae bacterium | reverse complement strand
GGAGCATCTCGACGTGCGCCGAGTCGATCGGGTCGGGGTGCTCCCAGCCGACGACGATCGCGCCCAGGGGCTTGCCGTCGCGCAGCATCGGTACGCCGAGCACGCGCCGCCAGTTGCCGGCTCGCACCAGGGATTGATCGTAATCGGGATCCGCGCGGACATCCGCGACGCCGACGACCTTGCCCGTGAGGATGACGCGTCCCGCGATCTGCTGCGCGTCGGGAGGCTTGGGAAACCGCTTGCGCATCAACGCATGGTATTCCGGGCTCGCGTGACTGGTTGCCGAGAAGTGCAGGAGCTCCCCGTCGAACAGGAGCACGTTCGAGAACTGCGCGTCGCAAAGGCGAGCGGCGTTGCGGACGATCACGTCGAAAACGGGTGTCGCATCGTTGACCGAGCCGCTGATCGCACGCAGGATCTCCGATGTCGCCGTCTGCTGCTCGAGAGCTTCCTTGGTTTCGTTGAACAGCCGCACGTTCTCGATCGCGATGACGGCCTGGTCGGCGAACGTCGCCAGCAGCGCCAACTGCTTGTCCGACATCGCCCCCGGCTCCGCGGACGACACCGAGATGACGCCGATGGCCTCGCCGTCGCGCACGAGAGGAGCACACGCGTTCGACCGAAAGGCCAGTTGACCGGCGTGGGCGCGTGCGTAGCTCGGGGCCGTGGCCGCATGCGTGTCGGCGATCTGCAATGCCCGGCACTCCATCACGACCTGGCCGACGAGGCTCTCGCGGTCGATCGGCATGACGTCCGCGCCGTGGAACCCGTCATCCGCCGCGTAGCTTGTCGCCCGGCGCACGAGCCGCTCGCCCTCGATCGTGCGCAGCGCCGCCTTGCGCTTGAAAAGGCGGGCGGCGCTTTGCACGATCGCGTCGAACACCGGCTGCGTGTCCGTCGGCGAGCCGCTGATGACGCGCAAGACCTCGGCGGTCGCCGTCTGCTGCTCGAGCGCCTCGCGGGTCTCGTCGAAAAGCCGCACGTTCTCGATCGCGATGACCGCCTGGTCGGCGAACGTCTGCAGCAGCGCGATCTCGGACGGCGAGAACGGCCGCACCTCGTTGCGCAGGAGCGTGAGCACGCCCATTGCCTCGCCCTCGCGCAGCAGCGGGACGTTGAGCACCGTGCGCATCCCGTAGCGCTCCTGCAGCGCCCGAACGGCCGGGTACTCGGTGTCCATGACCGTCACCAGGTCCTCGACATGGATGACGCGGCGCTCGAGGAACGACCGGCCCCCGACCGACTCGCGCGTCAGCGGGAGCGTCTCGACGCCCTCGAGCGTCCTGTACATCGGGCCGTAGTTCGTCATCGCGCGCAGGACGCCGTCCTTGGCGAGCCACACGCGCGCGCCGTCGGCGCGACAGAGCACGCCCGCGCGCTGGGCGACGGCCTCGAGTACCGGCTGCACGTCCGCCGGCGACTCGCTGATCACGCGGAGCACTTCCGCGGTAGCGGTCTGGCGCTCGAGCGCGGCTTGCGTCTCGTCGAAGAGACGCGCGTTCTCGATCGCGACCGTCGCCTGGCGAGACAGGCCGACGAGGAACTCGAGCTCCTCGGCGTCGAACGGCTTGCCGCCAGTGCGCCACACGGCCATCGCGCCCTTCACGGCCTCGCCGGCGACCAGCGGCGCGACCATCATCCGCTCGTCCTCGGCTTGCTCCGTGCCGGCGATCTGGATGCCGCGCGGATCGTTCGCCGTGTCGTTGACGTATTCGGCGCGCCCGGCCTCGAGCAGGCTGCCGATGATGCCTTCGCCGGACCGCACCGCGGTCGCGCGAATCTGCTCGGCGGCGCTGCCCAGCGAGACGATCGCGCGGTAGGTCCGCCCGGCGGCGTCCGGCAGGAAGATCGCACTGTTGTCCGCATGCAGCAGGTCCTTCGCGTGGTGCGCGATCCGGTCCATCACCGTGGCGAGATCGAGGGTCGAGGAGATCTCGCGGCCGACCTCGGCCAGCGCCGCGGTCTCGCGACTGCGCCGCTGCGTCTCGTCGAACAGCCTCGCGTTCTGCAGCGCGACGCCCATCGACGCCGCGACGGTCGACAGTAGGCTCACGGCACCTTCGTCGAACGCGTCCTCGCGCTCGAAGCTCTCGAGCGAGATGGATGCGCGGAACTCGCCGGCGATCATGACCGGAACGAAGACGGCCGACAGCGCGGTGTCGGTCCCGGGGACGATCCGGAGGCCCATCGCGGTCATCTCGTCGCGCGTCTTAGTCAAGACGAGGCGCCCGGTTGCCAGCGCGCGCTGGATCGGGCGGTCGGGCTCGATCGTCGTCGGCGTGAGGTCGAGACGCTGCCCGTGCTCGTAGACGTACAGGGGGTGCTGCACGCCGGCCTCGCGGTCGAGCCAGACGATGCCGAGGTCGTCGCTCGCGAACAGCTCGCGCAACTTGTCGCCCACGAGGTCGATGATCGCCTGGAAGTCGAGTTTCTCGACCATGCCGCGCTGGATGCTGTTGATCACCGCGAGCTCGGAGCTGCGCTTCTCGGTCTCGTTGAGCAGGCGCTGCGTCTCGTTGAACAACCGCGCGTTCTCGAGCGCGACGCCCATGCTCGACGCGATCGTCTCGACCAGCCGGATGTCCGCGTCTCGGAACGCGTGCTCGCGCTCGTAGTCCGCGAGGTGGATGAGCCCGAGGCACCTGTCGCCGCTGACCAGCGGGACCATGGCTATCGAGCGCTCGTTCAGCGTGCCAGGATGGTTGAAGCTGCCGTAGCGCGCCATTGCTGCGACGGTGTCCTCGTTGATCACGAGCGTCGTGCGCGTGCGAATGACGTGCGGCCCGAAGCCGCGCTCGGGCAACGGTTGGCTCGGGATCGAGACGCGCTTGCCGTTCTCGACGAGGTACGGGAAGGTGATGAGGTTGGTATCGGGATCGTAGATGCGGATGCCGACATTGCCGGTGGACGTCACTTCGCCCAGCTTGTCGCCGACCAGGTCGACGATCTGCTGGAAGTCGAGCTTCTCGGCCATGCCGCGCTGGATGCTGTTGATGACCGCGAGCTCCGCGGCACGCTGCTCGGTCTCCTTGAGCAGGCGCTGCGTCTCGTCGAACAGGCGCGCGTTCTCGAGCGCGACGCCCATCCCCGAGGCGATCGTCGAAAGAAGGCGCACGTCGCCGGGCCCGTACGCGTAGTCGCGCGCGTGGTCGTTCAGGATGATGCAGCCCATCATGCGGTCGCCGACGAAGACCGGCACGCCAAGGGCCGAGCGCGACGTGTCGGTTCCCGGGAACGTCGCGAGGCCCAGCGCCTCGAGCTCGCCGGGCGTGTTGCGAATCACCGGTTGGCGTGTCGTCGCCAGGCGCTGCCAGAACGGGCTCTCGGACGGGGGCCGCGCCCGGCGCTCGTGGCGCTTGCCGTGCTCGACCTCGTACAGGTACCGGACGACCCCGGCCTTCTCGTCGAGCCAGCGGATGCTGATGTCGCCGGTGCCGAACTGGGCGGCGAGCTTCGCCCCGACGAGGTCGATGATCGCGCGGAAGTCGAGCGACCTCGACATCCCCTCCTGAATCGCGTTGATGACCGCGAGCTCGGCGTTGCGCTGCTCGGTTTCCTTCAGCAGGCGCTGAGTCTCGTCGAACAGGCGCGCGTTCTCCAGGGCGACGCCCATGCTGGCGACGATCGTCTGGAGCAGCCTGACCTCGCTGTCGCCGAACGCGTGCTCGCGCTCGAAGCTCTCCACGACGACGGCGCCGACGACGCGGTCGGCGGCGACGATCTTCACCGTCAGCGTGGACAGCGAGCAATCGGAGCCCGCCGCGACGCCCGCGGCCGCGACTTCGGCCGCCGTATTGCGGACGATGACGCTTCGATCGGAGACGACCTGGTTCCAGCGCGCCTCCGTCGGTTTCACCGCAGGCAGCGTCATGCGCATGCCACGCTCGATCTCGTAGAGGAAGCGCGCGGTCCGCGTGGCGTGGTCGTACCAGCGAATGCCGATCGTGTCGATCCGCAGCACCTCGCGCAGCTTATCGCCGACGAGGTCGACGATCCCCTGGAAGTCGAGCGACCCGGCCACCCCTTGCTGGATCGCATTGATCACGGCCAGCTCCGCGTTGCGCTGCTCGGTTTCCTTGAGCAGCCGCTGCGTTTGGTCGAACAGGCGCGCGTTCTCGAGCGCGGCGCTCATGCTGCCGGCGAGCGTCTCGAGCAGGCGGACGTCCGCGTCGCCGAACGCGTGCTCGCGCTCGAGGTTTGCCAGGTGGATCACGCCGCGGCACTCGTCGCCGACCAGCAGCGGCACCATGACGAGCGATTTCTCGGGCAACGTGCCCGGCAGCGTGACGCTCCCGTAGCGCTTCGACGCTACCTCGACCGCCTCGTTGACGACGATCGTCCTGCGTGTCCGGATCACGTGCCTGCCGAACCCGAACGAATCGAGCGGCTTGGCAGGCAACGTCACGCGGGCGCCGCGCTCGACCACGTAGGGGAAGCTCAGGAGGCCGGTGACGGGGTCGTAGGTGCGGATCGAGAGATTGTCGATCGCGAACACCTCGCGGAGCTTGTCGCCGACCAGATCGACGATTGCCTGGAAATCGAGCTTGGCCGAGACTCCCTGCTGGATGCTGTTGATCAGCGCGAGCTCCGCGTTGCGCTGCTCGGTCTCCTTGAACAGCCTCGCGTTCTCGAGGGCGACCGCCATCCGCGCGGCGATCGCCTGCAGCAAGCGCACGTCCGCCTCGCCGAACGCGTGCTCGCGCTTCACGTCGACGAGGTTGATCAGGCCGCGGCACCGGCCGCCGCTGACCAGCGGGACGAACACGAGCGATCGCCCGCCGACCGTTCCGGGCAGCAGGTAGCTCCGGTAGCGCTTCATCGCGCGTTCGACCTGGTCGTTGACGACGATCGTCTCGCGCGTGCGGATCACGTGCGGGCCGAAGCCGTGGTCCTGCAGCGGCGTCGGCGCGATGTCGACACGCTTGCCGGCGTTGACCGTGTAGACGTAGCTGACGACATTCGATTCCGGGTCGTAGATCCGGATCTGCAGGTCGGTGTCGCGGAAGAGCTTTCGGAGCTTCGCGCCGACCGCCTCGTAAATGCCCGGGAGGTCGAGCGCCGCGGCGATCGCCTGCTGCACGCTGTCGAGGACGGCGAGCTCGGCGTCCCGGCCGATCGCCGCCTTGGGCGGCTTCGCCGCGGGCCTGGCGCGCGGCTTCGCCGCAGGCTTCGCGCGCGGCCTCGCGCGGGCGACCGGCCGCTTGCGGCTGGTGCGTTTTTTCGCCGGACCGGGCATCGCGACTCGCGTCGACTCGCAGGGCGTGACGGGGCGCTAGTCTACCTCTGCCCCCCGGTGTCGCGTCGTTGCGCCCGGCGGGCCGAGCGTGCGATGCTCGACGCCGGTGACCACCCCGACCTCGTCCCGTCGCCACGTCGTCGCCGCGGCCGCGCTTTGCGCGATCCTCGCCGTCGTCGCGGCGCCCCCCGCGGCGCTCGCCCAGCCCGCCGCGACCGCGTCCGGCGCGACCGGCCGCCCGAAGGTCTGCCTGGTCCTCTCCGGCGGCGGCGCGCGCGGCGCCGCGCACATCGGCGTCATCAAGGTGCTCGAGGAGCTGCGCGTGCCGATCGACTGCATCGCCGGCACGAGCATGGGATCGCTGGTCGGCGGTGCGTACGCGAGCGGGATGTCAGTTCCGGAGATGGAGGCGCTGACCACGGAGATCACGACCGCGATATTGTTCAAGGACACGCCGCCGCGACAGGAGGAGTCGATGCGGCGCAAGCTCGATGACCGCTCGATCCTGTTCGGGCTCGAGCTCGGCCTGCGCGACGGTGAGCTGCTGCTGCAGAAGGGCGTCGTGAGCGGCATCCAGCTCGAGGCGGTGCTGCGGCGGTTGACCAAGGTCAAGGGCCGCGAGGACTTCGACACGCTGCCGATCCCGTTTCGCGCGGTGGCGACCGACCTGGTCACCGGCAAGGCCGTCGTGTTCGACCGCGGCGAGCTCGCGCAGGTGATGCGCGCGAGCATGTCGGTCCCCGCGGTCGTCGCGCCGGCGCAGATCGGCGACATGCTGCTCGTCGACGGCGGGCTCACCAACAACCTTCCGATCGACGTCGCGCGCGCGATGGGCGCGGACGTCGTGATCGCGGTGAACCTCGGCACGCCGCTGATGACACGCGATCAGCTGAGCTCCGTGCTCGGCGTGACCGGGCAGATGATCAACATCCTGACCGAGCAGAACGTGCGCGCGTCGCTCGCGATGCTGCGACCGAGCGACATCCTGATCGAGCCCGCGCTCGGCCATTTCTCCGCCGGCGACTTCGATCACCTGCCGGCGACGGTCCCGGTCGGCGAGACCGCGGCGCGCGCCGTCGCGCCGAAGCTCGCCGCGTTATCGCTGTCCCCGCAGTCGTACGCCGCGTTGCGCTCGGGTCAGCAGGCGCCGCCAGCGCCGCCCGTCGGTGTCGTCGCCGACATCCGTTTCCCGGGCCTTGCGCGCGTGAACCCGGAGTCGCTCCTCGACTATCTGGAAACCAGGCCGGGCGAGCCGCTCGACTCGGCGCGCCTCGACCGCGACTTGCGGCGCGTCTACGGCCTCGGCGACTTCGAGCACGTCGACTACCAGTTGATCGAGCAAGCCGGCCAGCAGATCGTGTCGATCAATGCGATCGAGAAGTCCTGGGGACCCGACTACCTGCGCTTCGGGCTCGGTCTGCAGTCCGACTTCAAGGGCGAGAACGCGTTCAACCTCGCCGCGAGCTACCGGCGAACGTGGCTCAACACGCTCGGCGCCGAGTGGCGCACCGACGTGCAGGTCGGCCAGGTCAGCTATCTGACGACGGAGTTCTACCAGCCGCTCGGCGCGCGCAACGGCCTGTTCATCGCTCCGCGCGCGACCATCCTGCGTCGCAACCTCGACCTGTTCGCCGAGGACGATCGCATCGCGCGGTACAACATTCGCACCGCCTACGTCTCGCTCGACGTCGGCGCGTCGTTCACGCGCTACGGCGAGACGCGCATCGGCCTCGCGTTCGGGCGCTCGTCGGCGACGCTCGACACCGGCGCGCCCGAGTTCGAGCCGAACCCGAACAAGGTGAGGCGCGCCGGCGTCACCTACCGCGCGATCGTCGACCAGCTTTCCAGCGCGAGCTTCCCGCGCGAGGGCTACGCGGCGTCGCTCGACGTGTTCGCGTCGTTGAAAGGGCTCGGCGCGCGCGACGAGTACTCGCGCTAC
>DATBSV010000287.1:0-12179 GCA_036559685.1 Casimicrobiaceae bacterium | reverse complement strand
GCGCTCTACAAGTGCACCGGGACCTACTTCGGCATCCCGTGGGTGCCTGCGAACCACGGCTGCACGATCGCGGGAACCTCGACCTTCGTCGCCGAGAGCGTCGTGCGCGGCAACCTCACCTACACCGTCGACGGTATCCAGGTCGTCAAGACCATCGAGCGGCTCTCGCTGACGCCGATCGACGTCGGCGGAACGTTCATCGGCGGCATGCTCATCAAGAACTCGGCCCAGTGCAACGGCGGCGCGAGCACGACGCCCTACGCGCGCCAGCTCATCGTGACCGAGAAGGCCGCCTCGGTCGTCGAGCTCGCGGTGATCACGCTCGGCGGGACGACCGAATGCATCATGGAAGGCGTGACGGTGCAGACCGGCCGCGTGCGCACGATGCCCAACGGCACCTACACCTGCGGCGACTTCGAGTCGACGGTCGCGATCTCGGACCTGCGGCGCACGTCCAACGCCGGCATCGAGGTCGCGTGGACCGCGCCGCTCGGCAACGGCTGCGTCGAGACCGGGACGATCAGCGCCGTGCCGCAGCTGTAGCGCGCCGCGCGATCTCGTAAAGCGCGACCGCGGTCGCGGCTGCGACGTTCAACGATTCGGTGCCGCCCGGCATCGGGATCGTCACCGTTTCGTCGGCGGCCTCGCGCAACGCGTCCGACAATCCCGCGCCCTCGTTGCCGACGGCGAGCGCGACCCGCGTCGCCAGCGACGCGCGGTCGATCGGCTTGCCGCCCGAGGCGACCGTCGCCAGCACGCGCGAGCCTTCGCCCTTGAGCCGCCCGGCCACCGCGACTAGGTCGGCGTCCTCGTGGATCGCGAGCTGGAAGTGCGCGCCCTGCCCCGCGCGCAGCACCTTGGGCGACCACGCGAACGCGCACTCCTTCGACAGGAAGGCGTCGCTCGCCCCAAAGGCCGCGGCAGAGCGCAGCATCGAGCCGAGGTTGCCCGGATCCTGGATCGCCTCGATCAGAAGCACGATGCCGCCCCCCGGCCTGGATGCGATGCGCGGCGCCCCGGCAACCGCGATCACGCCCACGTCGGGCATGAGCGCGCCCATCCCGTCGAGCAGCGCCTGGGGGACGATCATCGCGTTCGCCGGCGGCAGGCGTGCGAGAAGCGCCGCGATGCCCGGACGCGCGAGCGCGTCCTCGCTCGCGACGACGGTGTCGGGGATGCCGACGCGGTCGAGATACGCAGCGACGAGGTGCTCGCCTTCGAGCACGCAGCGTCCGGTCTTGCGCCGCTCGCGCGACGACGACACGAGCCGCGCGATCTCGCGGTAGCGCGCGTTCTGGCGCGAGACGACGCGAGTCACGTGAACGTTATTTCGGCTTCGCGGCAGCAGGCTGCAACTGGAAGAACACCTCGTCCTGCCGGATCATCCCGAGCTCGGAACGCGCGCGCTCCTCGATCGCCTCGCTGCCGGTCTTGAGGTCGCGCACGTCCGCGTCGAGGGCCTCGTTGCGCGCCTTGAGCGTCGCGTTGCGGTCGCGCTGCGACGCGAGCTGCCGGTCGAGCTCGCGCACGGCGAGCCAGCCGCCCTTGCCGAGCCACATCGGGTATTGCAGCGCGACGATCGCGGCGACGAAGATCAGGGCGAGCCAGCGCATCGCTAGGGGGGCGTCTTCGCGAGCGATGGGCCGCCCCGAGCTCGCCGCCCCCCATGGGGGGGAATCGCGCAAAGCGCGTTCGGGGGGGATGTCATCCTGCCAGGTTGAAGAACGCGTCGCGTCCCGGGTAGCTCGCCGCGTCGCCCAGGTCCTCCTCGATGCGGAGGAGCTGGTTGTACTTGGCGGTGCGGTCCGAGCGCGACAGCGACCCGGTCTTGATCTGGCCGGCGTTGGTGCCGACCGCGATGTCCGCGATCATGCTGTCCTCGGTCTCGCCCGAGCGGTGCGACACGACCGCCGTATAGCGCGCGCGGTTCGCCATCGTGATCGCGGCGAACGTCTCGGACAGCGTGCCGATCTGGTTGATCTTGATCAGGATCGAGTTCGCAATCCCTTTCGCAATTCCCTGCTTCAGGATCGCGGTGTTGGTGCAGAAGATGTCGTCGCCGACCAGTTGCACGTCGCGGCCGAGGCGCTCGGTGAGCGCTTTCCAGCCGTCCCAGTCGTGCTCGGACATGCCGTCCTCGATGCTGACGATCGGGTACTTGCCGCACCACGTCGCCAGCACGTCGATCATCTGCGCCGGCGTCAGCACGCGGTTCTCGCCCTCGAGCCGGTAGGCGCCGTCGACGAAATACTCCGACGCGGCGCAATCGAGCGCGAGCGCGATGTCGCGACCCGGCTCGTAGCCGGCCTTGTCGATCGCCTCGACCAGCAGTTGCAGCGCGGCCTCGTTCGACGGCAGGTCGGGCGCGAAGCCGCCCTCGTCGCCGACCGTCGTCGGCATGCCCCGCGCGTCGATCAGCTTCTTCAGCGTGTGGAACACCTCGGCGCCGTAGCGCAGCGCCTCGCGGAAGCTCTCGGCGCCGAGCGGCACCAGCATGAACTCCTGCAGGTCGATCTTGTTGTTCGCGTGCGCGCCGCCGTTGATCACGTTCATCAGCGGCACGGGAAGCTGCATCTGGCCGGCGCCCCCGAGGTAACGGTAGAGCGGCAGCCCCGATTCCTCGGCGGCGGCCTTCGCGACCGCGCACGACACGGCGAGGATCGCGTTCGCGCCGAGCCGCCCCTTGTTGTCGGTCCCGTCGAGCATGATCATCGTCTGGTCGATGAGGCCCTGCTCGGACGCGTCGAGACCCAGGATCGCCTCGCAGATCTCGGTGTTGACGTTCTCGACCGCGCGCGTGACGCCCTTGCCCAGGTAGCGCTTGGGATCGCCGTCGCGCAGCTCGACGGCTTCCTTCGAGCCGGTCGACGCGCCGGACGGCACCGCCGCGCGTCCGGAGTCGCCCGACTCGAGCACGACGTCGGCTTCGATGGTGGGGTTGCCGCGCGAATCGAGGATCTCGCGCGCGATGACGTCGACGATGGCGCTCATGCGTTCCTGGGATCGGTCGAAGAATTCATCCGCCGGCGCGCCGCTCGGCCAGGAGCGCCGTCTCCGCGAGCTCGCCGCGCTTGACGGTCGCGTCGAGCGTCCTGAGCGTCTCGAGCAGCGCGCGCATGCGCGGCAGCGGCCACGCGTTCGGGCCGTCGGACAACGCCTTCGCCGGATCCGGGTGCGTCTCCATGAACACGCCCGAGACGCCGGCGGCGACCGCGGCACGCGCGAGCACGGGCACGAACTCGCGCTCGCCGCCCGAGGCATTTCCCTGTTGTCCCGGCAGCTGCACCGAGTGGGTCGCGTCGAACACGACCGGGCAGCCGGTGTCGCGCATGATCGCGAGCGAGCGCATGTCGGAGACCAGGTTGTGGTAGCCGAACGACGCGCCGCGCTCGCACACGAGGATGTTGTCGGTCCCCGACGCGGACTTCGCCTTCGCGACGACCTGCTTCATCTCGCCGGGCGCGAGGAACTGGCCCTTCTTGATGTTGACCGGCTTGCCGGCGCGCGCGACGGCCTGGATGAAATCGGTCTGCCGGCAAAGGAACGCCGGCGTCTGGAGCACGTCGACGACGCTCGCGACGGTCGCGATCTCGTCCTCGTCGTGCACGTCGGTCAGGACCGGCACCCCGACCTGGCGGCGGACCTCGTCGAGAATGCGCAGGCCCTCTTCCATGCCGGGCCCGCGGAAGCTCGCATGCGAGCTGCGGTTGGCCTTGTCGTAGCTCGACTTGAAGATGAACGGGATGCCGAGCGCGGCCGTCATCTCCTTCAGCTGTCCGGCGACGTCGACCTGCAGCGCGAGGGACTCGACGACACAGGGCCCCGCGATCAGGAACATCGGCCGGTCGAGGCCGACGTCGAAGCCGCACAGCTTCATCGATGGACCGCGCCCGCCGGGCCGCCCCAAGGGCGCGGTGCCCCCACGGGGGGAGACGAGCGCAGCGAGTTTCGGGGGGATGTCACCTGCTAGATGGACGCGACCAGCTCGGCGACCGCGGCCGCCGAGTCGCCGCTCGCCTGCTGCTGCGCGAGCGCCGCCTTCACGAAGCTCACGAACAGCGGGTGGCCGCGCCGCGGGTTCGACGTGAACTCGGGGTGGAACTGGCAACCGAAGAACCACGGATGGTCGGCGAGCTCGATCATCTCGCACAGGTCGCCGGCGATCGGGCTCTTCGCGCGCGCGCTCACCGTCAAGCCGGTCTGCTCGAGGCGCGGCAGGTAGTGGTTGTTGACCTCGTAGCGATGGCGATGCCGCTCGGCCACCGTCGTCGAACCGTAGATGCGATGCGCGAGCGTGCCCGGCACGACCTCGCAAGGCTGCGCGCCCAGGCGCATCGTGCCGCCGAGGTCCGAGCTGGCCGTGCGCTTCTCGATGCTGCCGTCGCGGTTCTGCCATTCGGTGATCAGCGCGACGACCGGGTGCGGCGTGTCGGAATCGAACTCGGTCGAGTTCGCGTTCGCGAGGCTCGCGCGATGGCGCGCGTGCTCGATCACGGCAAGCTGCATGCCGAGGCAGATGCCGAGGTACGGGATCCCGTTCTCGCGCGCGTAGCGGATCGCCTTGATCTTGCCCTCGACGCCCCGCTTGCCGAAGCCGCCCGGCACGAGGATCGCGTCCATGCCGGCGAGCGGCTGCGTGCCGTCCTTCTCGACCTGCTCCGAGTCGACGTAGTGGATGACGACCTTGCTGCGCGTGTGGATGCCCGCGTGGATCAGCGCCTCGGACAGCGACTTGTACGACTCGGTCAGGTCGACGTACTTGCCGACCATCGCGATGTGCACCGCATGCTCGGGATGCTCGAGCGACTCGGTCAGCTTGTTCCAGGTCGCGAGATCGGCCGGCTTCGGCGCCAGGCCGAGCTTCTTGCAGACGATCTCGTCGAGCCCTTCGGCGTGCAGCGCCGCCGGGATCTTGTAGATCGAGTCGGTGTCGAGCGCCTGGATCACCGCTTCGAACGGGACGTTGGTGAACAGCGCGATCTTGCGGCGGTCGCCCTCGGGCACCGGCCGGTCGGCGCGGCACAGCACGACGTCGGGCTGGATGCCGATCTCGCGCAGCTCCTTGACCGAGTGCTGCGTCGGCTTGGTCTTCATCTCGCCCGCGGTCGGGATGTACGGGACGAGCGTCAGGTGCATGTAGCAGACGTTGTCGCGCCCGACCTGGATGCCCATCTGGCGGATCGCCTCGAGGAACGGCAGGCTCTCGATGTCGCCGACCGTGCCGCCGACCTCGACGACCGCGACTTCCGCGTCGCCCGCGCCCGCCGCGATCCACGCCTTGATCTCGTCGGTGATGTGCGGGATCACCTGCACGGTGCCGCCGAGGTAGTCGCCGCGGCGCTCCTTGCGGATCACGCTCTCGTAGATCTGGCCGGTCGTGAAGTTGTTGCGCTTGCCCATCCGGACGTCGGTGAAGCGCTCGTAGTGCCCGAGATCGAGGTCCGTTTCGGCGCCATCCTCGGTCACGTACACCTCGCCGTGCTGGAACGGCGACATCGTGCCGGGATCGACGTTGATGTAGGGATCCAGCTTGAGGTTGGTGACGCGGACGCCTCGCGAAGCGAGGATCGCGGCCAGCGACGCGGCGGCGATGCCCTTCCCCAGGGAGGAAACGACGCCACCGGTGACGAAGACGTACTTGGGCATGGATGCCCCCGGTGCTGGAAATTAGGCATTCTACCGACGTCGCCCCGCCGCCGGTAGCGCGACAGGCGCGCGCGTTGGCGTTACAATCCCAACCCCGCCGCGATTCTCGCGCGCACCGCGTCCCGCGGCAGAAGCGCGAGCACCGCATCGAGCGACGGCGTCTGCGTCGTTCCCGCCACCAGCATCCGAAGCGGCATGAAGAGCTGCGGCGGCTTCAGCCCGTGCTTTTTCGCCTCGGACTTGAGCCGCTCGCCGATCGCGTCCTTCGTCCACGGCAGGTCCGCGAACGCCTCCGCGAGGCCCTTCACCGCGGCGCGGTTGTGGTCGTTCAGGTGCTCGGCCAGCCGCTCGGGCGACGGGTGCGGCGCCGCGTAGAAGTAGTGCGCCGCGTCGGCCATCTCGGCGAGCGTGTGGACGCGGTCGCGCAGGAGCACCGCGACGTCCCCGGGGTCCGGACCGCGCGACGCGTCGAGGCCGGCGCGGTCAAGATAGGGCTTGAGGCGCGCGCCGAGCGTCGCCGCGTCCAGCTGCTTCATGTGCTCCTGGTTGAGCCAGCGCAGCTTGTCGGCGTTGAAGCGCGACGGCGCGGGACTGATCGCGTCGAGGTCGAACCAGCCCACGAACTGCGCCGGCGCGAACACCTCCTCGTCGCCGTGCGCCCAGCCGAGGCGCGCGAGGAAGTTGACCATCGCCTCGGGCAGGTAGCCCTGCGCCTCGTAGTCCATGACCGAGACCGCGCCATGACGCTTGGACAGCTTCTGCCCGTCCTCGCCGAGCACGGTCGGCACGTGCGCGAACACCGGCGGCTCGTGGCCGAGCGCGCGGAAGATGTTGATCTGGCGCGGCGTGTTGTTGACGTGGTCGTCGCCGCGGATCACGTGCGTGATGTTCATGTCGACGTCGTCGACGACGACGCAGAAGTTGTAGGTCGGCGTGCCGTCGGGACGCGCGATCACGAGGTCGTCGAGCTCGGCGTTCGCGAACTCGACGCGGCCCTTGACCCGGTCGTCCCACACCACGCTGCCGCCGTCGGGATTGCGGAAGCGGATGACCGGCGCCACGCCCGCCGGCGGCACGAGGCCCTTCGCGCGCACGTTTTCCGGTCGCCACGTGCCGTCGTAGCGCGGCTTCTCGCCAGCCGCCATCTGCTTCGCGCGAAGCGCGTCGAGCTCCCCGGTCGACATGTAGCAGCGGTACGCGAGCCCGCGCTCGACCATGTCGACGACGACCGCGCGATAGCGGTCCATGCGCTGCATCTGGTAGTGCGGCCCCTCGTCGTAGTCGAGCCCGAGCCACGCCATCGCGTCGAGGATCGCCTGCACCGCGGCCTGCGTCGAGCGCGCGACGTCGGTGTCCTCGATGCGCAGGACGAAGGTGCCGCCGTGCCTTCGCGCGTACGCCCACGAGAACAGCGCGGTGCGCGCGCCGCCGAGGTGCAGGAAGCCGGTCGGGCTCGGCGCGAAGCGGGTGCGGATGGCGGACACGGGCGCGATCCTACGCGCCGGGTCGATAGCGCAGGTCGAGCGTGGCGGGCGTCGCGGGATTCGCGGGCTCGCGCTCGAGCGTCATCGGCCCGGGCGTGTGGCCGTGCGGCCAGAAGCGCGCGAAGCGCCGCGCCTCGGCCTCGTTCGCATTGACCGGGAAGGTCGCGTAGCTGCGCCCGCCCGGGTGCGAGACATGGTAGGTGCAGCCGCCGAGCGCGCGCCCCGCCCAGGTGTCGACGAGGTCGAAGGTGAGCGGCGCCTGCACGCCGATCGTCGGATGCAGCGCGGACGGCGGGCTCCACGCGCGAAAGCGCACGCCGGCGACGAATTCGCCGGGCACGCCGGTCGGCGTCAACGGAAGGGCCCTGCCGTTGCACGCGACGGCATGGCGCCCTTGCGTGAGGCCGATGGCCTTGAGCTGCATGCGCTCGACCGACGAGTCGACGTAGCGCGAGGTGCCGGTGCCGCTCACTTCCTCGCCGAGCACGTGCCACGGCTCGATCGCCGAGCGCAGCTCGAGCGTGACGCCGTCGTAGCTGGCCGTGCCGTAGCGCGGGAAGCGGAACTCGACGAACGGCTCGAACCACGCGGGCTCGAACGGGTAGCCCGCGCGGCGCAGGTCGTCGACCACGTCGCGGATGTCGGCGGCAACGAAATGCGGCAGCAGCCAGCGGTCGTGGAGTGCGGTGCCCCAACGCTCGAGCCGGCCCTGCCAGGGCTCGCGCCAGAAGCGCGCGACCAGCGCGCGCAACAACAGCATCTGCACGGCGCTCATGCGCGCGTGCGGCGGCATCTCGAAGCCGCGGAACTCGAGCAATCCCAGGCGCCCCGTCGCCGTGTCGGGGGAATAAAGCTTGTCGATCGAGAACTCGGCGCGGTGCGTGTTGCCGGTGAGGTCGGTCAGTAGATGCCGCAGCAGCCGGTCGACGAGCCACGGCTGCGGCGATTCCTTGCCCGCTTCCGACTGGCGCGACAGCTCCTGGAACGCGATCTCGAGCTCGTAGAGGCGATCGTCCCGCGCCTCGTCGACGCGAGGCGCCTGGCTCGTCGGACCGATGAAAGTGCCGGAGAACAAATAGGACAACGACGGGTGGTTCTGCCAGTAGCCGATCAGGCTCTTAAGCAGGTCGGGTCGGCGCAGCAGCGGACTGTCGGCGCTCGTCGCGCCGCCGAGCGTGACGTGGTTGCCGCCGCCGGTCCCGGTGTGCCGCCCGTCGAGCATGAATTTCTCGGTGCCGAGGCGAACCGAGCGCGCATCCGCGTACAGCGCCGTCGTCGACTCGATCAGCGCGCGCCAGGTCGACGCCGGCTGCACGTTGACCTCGATGACGCCGGGGTCGGGCGTGACCGCGAGCGAAGCGATCCGCGGATCGCGCGGCGGCGGATAGCCTTCGACGACGACGGGAAGCTGCGTCTCGTGCGCCGCGTCCTCGATCGCGTCGATCAGCGCGACCGCCGCCTCGAGCCGCTCGAGCGGCGGCAGGAACACGCGCAGGTGACCGCCGCGCGCCTCGAAGCCGAGCGCAGTCTTGATCACCTCGCGCGGAGCGATGCCGCGCGCGCGCCCGCGCCGGGTCTTCGCGCGTTCGGGCAGCACGTCGCGCGGCGCGAACGGATCGACGGGCGGCTCGGCGTCGTCCTCCTCGGGCTGCACCCACGGCAGCGAATTGAGCGGCAGCCGCAAACCCATCGGCGAGTCCCCGGGCAGCAGGTAGAGCCGCTCGCGCCGCAGCGGCCACGGGCTCGTTTCCCATGATCCGTCCGCCATGGCCCGCAGCGGCAGCACGAGCCCTGCCGGCTTGTCGATACCGGCCTGCAGGAGTTGCGCGAGGCGCGCCCGCTCGTCCGGCTTGCTCAGGTCGGCCTTCAGCGGATCGATGTTCACCGGGAGCGCCGCTTCGGCGGCGAGAAACTTGGGCACGTCCTCGAAGGCGACGATCGCGCTCGACGCAGGCACGCCGAGGCCCTTGGCGACCACCGTCGCGAAACGCTGCGCATCGTCGAACGTCGCCGTGCCGGGGGACGACGGATCCGCGAGGAGCGCAGGATCTCGCCACAAAGGAGTCCCGTCCGCGCGCCAGTAGATGCCGACCGCCCAGCGCGGCAGCGGCTCGCCCGGGTACCACTTGCCCTGCGCGTCGTGCAGCAGGCCGCCCGGCGCGAGGCGTGCCTTGAGCTTGCGGGCGAGCGCGTCGGCGAGCGTGCGCTTGGCCGGCGACGACGCGGTGTAGTTCCACTCGGCGCCGTCCATGTCGTCGATCGACACGAACGTGGGCTCGCCGCCCTGCGTGAGGCGCACGTCGTTCGCAACCAGCTCGCGGTCGACGGCCTCGCCGAGCGCATCGATCGCCTTCCACTGCGCCTCGGTGTAGGGCCTGGTGACGCGCGGATCCTCGTGGACGCGCGCGATTTTCATCTCGACCGCGAACGACACCTCGCACGGATCGGTGAAGCCGATCACCGGCGCCGCGTTGCCCGGATCCGCGGTGCACGCGAGCGGCAGGTGGCCCTCGCCCGCAAGGAGGCCCGACGTCGGATCGAGCCCGACCCACCCGGCGCCGGGCACGAACGCCTCGGCCCATGCGTGCAGGTCGGTGAAGTCGCGTTCGGTGCCTGCGGGACCGTCGAGCGGCTTCTGGTCCGCGACGAGCTGGATCAGGTAGCCCGACGCGAAGCGCGCGGCGATGCCGAGCCGCCGCAGGATCTGCACGAGCAGCCAGCCCGAGTCGCGGCAGCTCCCGCTCCCGTTCTCGAGCGTCGTCTCGGGCGTCTGCACGCCCGCCTCCATGCGCACGAGGTACCGGATCGCCTGTTGCAGCTCGTGGTTGAGTCGCACGAGCAGGTCGACCGTGGTCTCGCCGGCGCGGATCGAGCCGCGGAAGCGCTCGACCCACGCGGCCAGCCTGGGCGTGTCGGGCGAGATCTCGAGGAACGGCTTGAGCTCGCGCGCGAGGTTGTCGGCGTACGCGAACGGGAAAAAATCGGCGTAGGGCTCGACGAAGAAGTCGAACGGGTTGACGATCGCCATGTCGGCGGTCAGGTCGACGGTGATGTCGAGCTCGCGCGCTTCCTTCGGGAACACGAGCCGCGCGACCCAGTTGCCGTACGGGTCCTGCTGCCAGTTCAGGAAGTGCTCGGCCGGCTTGACGTCGAGCGAGTACCCGAGGACCGGCGTGCGACAGTGCGGCGCCGGCCGCAGCCGTATCTCGTGCGGCGACAGATGGACCGGACGGTCGAACCGGTAGGTCGTGCGATGGGTGAGACCGACGCGGATCGCCATGCGGTTGTGCTCTATCCGACCGTCAGGCCCAGTTCGGGTCCGGCAGGTCGGCGAACACGCGTCGCAAGCCTTCGCCCCACTGCTCGTGCACCATCCGGAAGTACGGATCCGACTCGTCGATGCGCCGCTGCATGCGGACGCGCAGCGCACCCGTCTCGTAGCTCACGAGGTCGATCGGCAGGCCGACCGAGATGTTCGAGCGCATCGTCGAGTCGAACGAGACCAGGATGCACTTGGTCGCGGCCGACAACGTGGTCGCGCGCGTGATCACGCGGTCGATCACCGGCTTGCCGTACTTGCTCTCGCCGATCTGGAAGTACGGCGTGTCGGCGGTCGCCTCGATGAAGTTGCCCTCGCCGTAGACCTGGAACAGGCGCGGCGGCTCGCCGCGCACCTGCCCGCCGACGATGAAGTTGGCCGAGCTGTCGACGTTGGCCTGCACCAGGAAGGGTCCGTCGCGCGTCTTGACCTCGCGCAGCGCGTCGCCGACCAGCCGCGCGACGTCGAACATCGACGGCGCGTTCATCAGGTGGAGCGCGTTCTCGCCGGTGCGCATCCGCTGCTCGAGCGTCGAGAGCGCGTTCTGCGAGATCGACAGGTTGCCCGACGACAGCGTGACGATCACCCGCTCGCCGTCCTTCGCGAACACACGCATCTTGGAGAAGCGCGCGATCTGGTCGACGCCCGCGTTGGTGCGCGAGTCGGACGCGAAGAGCAGCCCCGCGTCGAGCGACATGGCAACGCAATAGGTCATGGGCCGCGATTCTAGCCGAGCGCCGCGTCAGGCCATCGGCACGAGGAAGCGGCGCGACACCTCGCTGCCGACCGCGCCGACCCGCAGCAGGAAGTCCATCAGGTACTCGTGCAGCCCGAAGCGCATGATGTCGTCGGTCCGGCCGTAGTGGAGCCTCGCGTGCAGCTCGCCGCTCATGCGCTCGAGCTCGCGGCTGCGATCGTCGCAGAGCTCGCGCAGGATGTCGTCGATCAGGTTCATGCACGAGTGCAGCGAGCGCGGCATGTCGGCGCGGAGCACCAGGAGCTCGGCGACGCGCCGCGGCGAGATCACGTCGCTGTAGATGCGCCGATACGACTCGAAGCCCGACACCGATTGCAGCAGCGACGCCCACTGATAGTAGTCGACCGCACCGCCGACATCCGCCGCCGACGGCAGCAGGATGTGGTATTTGGTGTCGAGGATGCGCGCGGTGTTGTCGGCGCGCTCGAGGTGGGTGCCGAGGCGCAGGAAGCTGTACGCCTCGTCGCGCAGCATCGTGCCGACGGTCACGCCGCGGAACTGGTGCGAGCGCATCTTCACCCATTCGAGGAACTCGCTGATCCCGCGCGCCTGGACGCCAGCGAAGTCGATGCTGCGCATCTCGAGCCAGGCCGAGTTCAGGTCCTCGTACATCTCCGAGGTCATGGCGCCGCGCACTGCGCGCGCGGACTCGCGCGCGGCCCGCAGGGCCGACCAGACCGACGACACGTTGCTCGCGTCGAGGATCATGTACCGCAGCACGTTCTCGGCCGTCAGCACCTTGTGCTTCGCGTAGAAGCCGGTCGCGAGGCCGCAGCTCACCAGCGGGACCGCCCAGGGCTCGGCCCACGCGAGCCCCGGCTCCTGCTGGTGGTAGGGCAGCATCGACGTGCGATAGGTCACGTCGAGCAGGCGTGCCGTGTTCTCGGCGCGCTCGACGTGGCGGCCGATCCAGTACAGGTCGCTTGCGGTCCTGGACAGCATGTCAGTCGGACAACACCCAGGTGTCCTTGGT
>DATBSV010000286.1:0-4743 GCA_036559685.1 Casimicrobiaceae bacterium | reverse complement strand
AGCACGTTCTTGTAGCCCAGGTTGATCGCGCGCAGCGCGGCGTTGTACGACATCCAGCATTGCGGCCCCTGGCAATAGAACACCAGCGGCGCCTCGCGGTTGCCCTGCGTCACCTGCTGCAGGTATTGGCCGAAGCGTTGCTGCGTCTCGTCGTTGAAGCTGCCCGCTTGCGACGCCGCGGCCGCGGGGATCGCGCCCGGCAACTGCTGCGGGCCGGCCAGCACGTCGAACACGTACGCGCGCACCTGCTGCGATTGAAGGAGCGGGACGAGGCCCTTGGTCGTGATCACCTGGCCGCCCGGGATCGTGTTCGGCGTCGGTCCGTGCATCGAGCCGGTGTGCAACGTTTTCGGCGCCGACACCTTCATGTCCTGGCGCTCCCACGCCATCAGCTCGTCGAGCGACGCGCCGCCTTGCGGCGGACCGCCGCGGCCCTGCGGCTGTCCATAACCCTGCGGCGGCTGGCCGTAGCCCTGCTGCGGCGGCTGCCCGTAGCCCTGCTGCGGCGGCTGCCCGTAGCCTTGCGGTCGTTGCGGTCCTTGCGGTCCCTGCGGCTGACCGTACCCGGGCGGCGGATAGCCTTGCGCGAGCGCGGCGGACGATGCGAGCGCGACGGACGATGCGAGCGCGACGGCGGCGAAGACGAGCGGGCGAGCGTTCATGTTGTTCCTTCAGTCCAGGAGGCCGGCGGGCAGTGCATGCGGGTCGCTCGCGCGCGGACGGCTGTCGCGCACGACGCGCCACATCGTCGGGACGAACGCCACGACGATGCCGACGTACAGCACCGCCGCGAGCGGGAAGTCCCGACTTGCGAGCAGGATAGCGCCAAGCGCGAGCACCGCGAGCGCAGCGACGAGCAGCGCGAGCCAGATCGACCACGCGAGCCACGAGTGGCCGACGGTCACGCGCGCGTCCGGATTCGCGCGCACGACGCGCTCGACGAGCGCCGCGACGAACGCGCGGTAGCTCGCGGCGCGATCCTCGATGCGGGCGAAGCCCAGGTAGTGCGTGTTCTGCACGACCAGTGTCGCGCCGTCGGCGAGCCGCACGATCGCGCGCCGGATCGCCGGGCCGAAGCCCGCGCCCGGCTGCTTGTACACGCGTATTCCGGCGACTTGCGCGAGCGGGATCGTGCGGCTGTTGCCGCCGTCGTCGACGACGAGCGTGTCGGCGCCGAGGCGGAAGCCGCGCTCGCGCGAGAAGATCGTCGGCCGGAACGCGTGCTGGACCTCTGCATCCATCAGCGCGCGGGCTCCATCCGCTGCCAGGTGACGCCGCCGCCCGTGCCGACGTTCGGGTTGAACGTGGAGTCGTTGCTGCTGCGGTAGTTGCCCGAGCCGTCGGTCCAGTGATACTTGTTGAGGTACGAGCGATCGGACGTGCCCCAGTACGGATCCTGCATCTTCTCGGTCCCGCGCATGTAACTCGAGAAGCCGTCGCCCGACGACGAGGCGCTCGCCGACGCCGCGCGCATCGCCTGATCGCGTTGCGCGGACGCCTGACGCTGGAACTGCATGCTCGACAGCATCGCGTCGTTGTTGGCGCTGATCGCGCGCGACGCGGCGCCGGCCGCGTTGATCCGGTCGGCCCCGGCCTGCATCTGGCGGCCGAACTCGGCCACGAGCGCCTGCATGATCTTCTGGCGGTGCTGCTCCCACTGCGGATCGATGCGGATCGAGCCGACGATGTAGGTCAGCAGCGGATAGGCGCTGTCGAGCGTGCCGGCGGCGGCACCGAGCGCGTGCGCGAACAGGAGCGTGCGCTGGTTCTCGTACCACGTGCCCTGGCGGCCCGTGTAAGGGATGCTGTTGACGGCGCCGAGCATCGCATAGACGTCCTCCTCGACCGGGCGCCCGTTCAGCGCATACGCGATGCGCATGCCGGCGCCTTCGCCGCGGATCGCCGGCTGGTTGAACGCTTCGGCGAGCCGTCCCGCGTCGACGGGACGCGCGTTGACGACGCGCATCTGAGGCTGCTTTCCGCGGTACGGCCGCACGACGAACTGCTCGAGCGCCTGCCGCGCGCCGATGTTCGGCGCGTGGATCAGGCCGGCGTTTCGGGCGCCGAACGCGACCGGCGCGGGGACCGGTTGGAGCCAGTAGAAGATCTCGGCCGGGAAGAACTCGACCCAGGCCGAACCGTCGGGCGACTCGGCGCGCGCGAAGATGTGCAGCGGGTTGCTGACGTCCTGGTAGTTCCAGTGGACGCTCTGGCTGACGCGCCACTGGACCGGCACGGCGATCGTCGCGACCGTCAGGTTGCCCTGCTGCGGATCGGTGATCGCATGGGTGCGGAATTGCATGCGCCCGCCTTGCGCCGAGGCGTCCGCGGCGAGCGCCAATGCCGCGGCGACGAACGCTGCCCCGACCGCACGTCCCGCGCCCTGGTTTCGCATTGCCATGCCCCCTCTTCGCCGATGATGCCAGCGTAAGGCGCCGGTCGCGCGCGCCGCAACCATGTAACGGTAACGCGTAACGTCGGTGCCGCGTAGGACGCCGCCGCGTCAGGCTTCGGGCTTGAGCTGCGGGAACAGGATGACGTCGCGGATCGACGGGCTGTCGGTCAGCAGCATCACGAGCCGGTCGATGCCGATCCCCTCGCCCGCCGTCGGCGGCAGCCCCGACTCGAGCGCGCGCACGTAGTCGGCGTCGTAGAACATCGCCTCCTCGTCGCCGGCTTCCTTGGCCGCGGCCTGCGCGGCGAAGCGCGCGGCCTGGTCCTCGGGATCGTTGAGCTCCGAGAACCCGTTCGCGATCTCGCGCCGCGTGATGAACAGCTCGAAGCGGTCGGTGATCGCGGGATCCGCGTCGTTGGCGCGCGCGAGCGGCGAGACGTCGGTTGGATGGGCGACGATGAAGGTCGGCTGGACGAGCAACTCCTCGGTCGTCGCCTCGAACAGCTTGAGCTGCAGGAGGCCGAGCCCGTCGGTCGGGAACACCTCGACGTCGAACGGCGCGAGCGCGACGCGCAGGTACTCGGGCTTCGCGAGCTCGTGCAGCGGGTAGCGCGGGTGGTACTTGTGGATCGCCTCGGCCATCGTGAGCCGGTCGAAGCGCGCGCCGAGGTCGATCGTCTCGCCCTGGTAGGTGACCGTGGTCGTGCCGAGCACGCGCTGCGCGACCTCGCGCAACAGCTCCTCGGTCAGGTCCATCAGGTAGCGGAAGTCGCGATAGGCCTCGTAGAACTCGAGCATCGTGAACTCCGGGTTGTGCCGGGTCGAGATGCCCTCGTTGCGGAAGTTGCGGTTGATCTCGAACACGCGCTCGAGCCCGCCGACGACGAGGCGCTTCAGGTACAGCTCCGGCGCGATGCGCAGGAAGAGCTGCATGTCGAGCGCGTTGTGGTGCGTCTTGAACGGCCGCGCAGCCGCACCGCCCGGGATCGGATGCATCATCGGCGTCTCGACCTCGAGATACGCGCGCTCCACGAAGAACTCGCGGATCGCCTGCACGATCTGCGAGCGCTTGACGAACACGTCGCGCGACGCGGGGTTCGTGATGAGGTCGAGGTGGCGCTGCCGGTACTTCTGCTCCTGGTCGGCGAGGCCGTGGAACTTCTCGGGCAGCGGGCGCAGCGCCTTCGACAGCAAACGCACCGCGTCGCACTTGACCGACAGCTCGCCGGTCTTGGTCTTGAACAGCGTGCCGGTCGCGCCGACGATGTCGCCCAGGTCCCAGTGCTTGAACGCGTCGAGCGTCCCGGCGCCGACGCCGTCGAGCGTCACGTAGAGCTGGATGCGCCCGCTCATGTCCTGCAGCGTCGCGAAGCACGCCTTGCCCATCACGCGCTTCAGCATCATGCGGCCGGCGACGGCGACGCGGATCGCCTTCGGCTCGAGCGTCTCGTTGCCCTCGGGATCGTGCTTGCCGTGCAGGTCGGCGGCGAGCGCGTCGCGGTGGAAGTCGTTCGGATACGCCCCGCCGGCCGCGCGAAGCTGCGCGAGCTTGCCGCGGCGCTCGGCGATGATCTGGTTCTCGTCGACGGCGGGCGGCGCGGCGTTCGGGGGCGTGGGATCGCTCATGGCGGCTTTCAGGCGGCGCGCGGCGAGGCGCGCGCGGCGAGGTCGAGGAAACGGCGCGGATCGGCACCGCGGTAATCGGCGATCGTTGCGATCACGTGAGGGCCCGCGAGCTTCTCGGCGGGCTCGCCGGACGTGATCGCGACCGCGTGCATGCCTGCACGGCGCGCCCCTTCGATGCCGAGCGGCGCGTCCTCGAACACGATCGCATGCGCGGGATCGACATCCATCCGCGCCGCGGCGAGCAGGAAGAGGTCGGGCTCCGGCTTGCCGCGCTTGACGTCATGCGCGCCGCACAGGGCGTCGAACTCGCCTTCCATGCCGAGGCCCTTCAGCGCGAAGTCGATGTTCTTCGCGTCGCCGGCCGTCGCGCACGCGATGCGGATGCCCTGCGTGCGCGCGGAACGCGCGAAGTCGCGGAAGCCCGCGATCTCGCTGAACGACGGTGCGAAGAGCTCGCGGTAGACGTCCTCCTTCTCGTGCACGAGCGACCACGCGCGCTCGTCGCTCATCGGGCCGAACAGCTCGCGCATGATCTCCGTGCCGGTCCGGCCCGCGGTGGCGCGCAGGAAAGTCTCGCCCTCGTAGGCGAGGCCGTGGCGGCGGAGGAAGACGTCCCACGAGCGCCCGTGCCACGGCATCGAGTCGATGATCGTGCCGTCGATGTCGAAGATGAACGCTCCCCCCGAAGCGGCCTGCGGCCGCCTCCCCCCAGGGGGCACCGC
>DATBSV010000285.1:0-14877 GCA_036559685.1 Casimicrobiaceae bacterium | reverse complement strand
GCGCGCAACGTCGACGAGAAGAGCGCGCTCAAGCACGTCGCCGGCTACTGCCTGATGAACGACGTCTCGGAGCGCGAGTTCCAGATCAAGAAGGGCGGCGGCCAGTGGAGCAAGGGCAAGGGCTGCGACACGTTCGGCCCGATCGGCCCGTGGCTGGTCACGCGCGACGAGATCAAGGACGTCCAGAAGCTCGGGATGTGGCTCGACGTCAACGGCCAGCGGCGCCAGACCGGGAACACGAGCACGATGATCTTCGGCGTCGCGAAGCTCGTGTCGGACACGTCGCAATACATGACGCTCGAGCCGGGCGACCTGATCACGACCGGCACGCCGCCGGGGGTCGCCCTCGGCATGAAGCCGCCGAAGTGGCTCCAGCCGGGCGACACCGTGACGCTCGGCATCGACGGCCTCGGAACGCAGACGCAGAAGGTCGTCGCGTACAAGGCCCGACGCTGACGCGCGACGGCCGGGCGGACGGGCGCGTCGAAGCGTCCGCCGCCCGACGCGTCCGCTTTTGACCGAGGACCCGGTGAAGATCATCGGCGTCTCGATGGTACGCAACGAGGCCGACATCATCGAGGTCTTCGTCCGCCACAACTTGGCGTTCCTCGACGGGCTGGTCGTGATCGACCATGGCTCGGCCGACGCGACGCTCGGCATCCTCCAATCGCTGGCGAAGGAGCGCCTGCCGCTACGGCTGCTCGCCAACGAGGATTCGCGCTTCCTGCAGGCCGAGGCCGTCACCGACGTGACGCGGCGCCTGATCGAGCACGGCGACGCGGACGTCGTGCTGCCGATGGACGCCGACGAGTTCGTCAAGACGCCCTCGCGCGACGTGCTCGAGCGCGCGCTGAAGGCCATCCCGGCCAACGCCTACGGACAGCTCCATTGGCAGAACTACGTGCCGGACTTCGCGCATCCGGACCCCGACCCGCGCCGCGCGATCGCTTCGGCCCGGCGCGCGACGAGCGAGCTGCACGGGCTGTACAAGGTCGCGGTGACGCGAACCTTCGCGTCGAAGCCGCGCGCGATCCTGACGCAAGGCCTGCATCGCGTGGCGCCGCACGTCGGCGCGACGGTCGACCGGTTCGACCCGCACGCGCGGTTGCGCCCGGAATCCGTGGCGATCGCCCACCTGCCGCTGCGCTCCGCCGAGCAGTACATCGTCAAGGTCGCGGTGAAGAAGCTTGGCCGCATCGCATCGGGCATCCACTGGACGCCCGACGCGGCGATGCAGGTGGCCTACACGCGCATCTGCGAAGGCCGGCCGATCGATCCGGACGTGCTGCGCATCGCCGCCGCCAACTGGTCGCTGCCGGTCGGCCGCTGGGTCGACCCGGCGACGCGCGAATGGATCGACGATCCGTTCCTCGCCGACATCCCGCTCCGCTACACGCCTTCGCGCGAAAGCGCGTCGATGCCGATCGTGCTGGACGCGATCGATCGCCTTGCGCGCCGCCTGCGCGACGGGGCGCGAGCGATGGGTGCGGACCCGGCGTGAAGCGGCGGATCGCGCGCGATATACTGGCCCGCGATGACGCTGCTCCCGGTTCGTTCCGTACAAGGCACGCAGGCAGCCGTTGCGCGATGAAGCGGCGCGCGTTCATCGTCGTCACCGCGCTGGTGTGCGCCGCTCCGGGCCCTTCGCGTTCGCAAGCCGGCGCGCGTGTCCATAGGATCGGCTATCTCGCGGGCGGCGTTCGTCCCGTGGACGGAAAGCCGCCGACGTCGTTGCGCGACGCGCTCGCGCAGCTCGGCTACGTCGAGGGTCGCAGCGCCGCATTCGCGAGCCGCTGGGCCGAGGCCCAGCGTGAACGGCTTCCTTCCCTCGCGCGCGAGCTCGTCGACGAGCGCGTCGACGTGATCGTCGCCGCCGGGACGCCGGCGGTCGAAGGGGCTGCCGCGGTTACCACGCGCGTGCCGATCGTCGGCGCGTTCTCGGGTGACCCGGTCGGTGTCGGGCTGGCGGCGAGCTTCGCGCGCCCGGGCCGCAACATCACCGGCGTCACCGACCAGGCGATCGAGCTCAGCGCCAAGCGACTCGAGATCCTGAAGGAGGCCGTGCCGAAGGCGACGCGCATCGCGGTGCTGTGGAACGCGCAGGATCGCGCGATGACGCTGCGCTACCGCGAGATCGAGCAGGCGGCCTTGCGGCTCGGCGTCGTCGTGCAGCCGCTCGGCGTGCGCGAGCCCGACGATTTCGCGCAGGCGTTTGCAGCGATGGATCGGCAACGTCCCGACGCGATGTTTCTGGTGACCGACGCGCTCACTCGGCTCAACCGGCACCGCGTGCTCGCCTACGCCAACGCGAACCGGATTCCGGCGATGTTCGAGCACGCGTCGTTCGCGCGCGAAGGTGGCCTGCTGTCCTATGGCGCGGATCTGGACGACATGTTCCGCCGCGTTGCCGTGTACGTCGACCGCGTGCTGCGCGGTGCGAACCCCGCCGAGCTCCCGATCGAGCAACCGACCCGGCTGATCCTCGTGGTCAACCTGAAGACCGCCACGGAGCTCGGCCTCGCGCTGACGCCCGCGCTCGTGGGACGCGCCGACGAGGTCGTTCGCTGACGACCGCGCGGTACAATCGCGCGATGGCTTTGCTCCCGCCCCTCGACGACGACGCCCTGGGTCCCGAGGCGCGCGCGGTCTTCGCGGACATCCGCAAGACGCGCAACACCGACTTCGTCAACAACTTCTGGCGCGTGCTCGCGCACGACCCGCCGACGCTGCTCCGCACCTGGAACGCGTCGAAGGAAGTAATGGCGCCGGGCGCTCTCGACCCGCTGACCAAGGAGCTCGTCTACGTCGCGGTGTCGGTGACCAACAACTGCGAGTACTGCATCCACTCGCACACGGCCGCGGCGCGCAGCAAGGGCATGACCGACGCGCAGTTCCGCGAACTCATCGCGGTCGTCGCGCTCGCGAACCAGACCAACCGGATCGCGAACGGCTACCGGATCGACGTCGACGAGCGCTTCCGCGAGCCGCTCGGGTGAGCATGCGCGTCGCAGGCCGTTGACCCATGGCGCCGGAAGACACCGCGCAGTCCCCCGAGCGCGCCGACCCGCTGTTCCCCGACCTCGAGCCGCACGCCTCGGGGCGGCTGTCGGTCGACGCGCGCCACACGCTCTACTGGGAAGAATGCGGCAATCCCGAGGGGGTGCCGATCGTGTTCCTGCACGGCGGACCCGGCGGCGGCTGCCTGCCGCACCACCGGCGTTTCTTCGACCCGTCGTTCTGGCGCATCGTGCTCGTCGATCAGCGGGGCGCCGGCCGCTCGACGCCGACCGCGGAGATCGGCGACAACACGACCTGGCACCTCGTCGCCGACCTCGAGCGGCTGCGCTCGCACCGCGGCATCGACCGCTGGGCGTTGTTCGGCGGCTCGTGGGGCTCGACGCTCGCGCTCGCATACGCCGAGTCGTTCCCCGAGCGCTCGACCGGCATGGTCCTGCGCGGCATCTTCCTCGCCTCGGCCGAGGAGATCGACTGGTTCATGCACGGGATGCGCAAGGTGTTCCCGGAAGCGTGGGAGCGCTTCGCGTCGTTCCTGCCGGTCGAGGAGCGCGGCAACCTGCTCGCCGGCTACCACCGGCGGCTCGTCGATCCCGATCCCTCCGTGCACGGTCCCGCCGCGGCCGCGTGGGACGCGTACGAAAGCGACTGCTCGACGCTGCTGCCGCGTGGCGACGGGCCGCCTGCGTTCGAGAGCGACGCGATCGCGCTCGCGATCGCGCGCATCGAGGCGCATTACTTCGTGCACAACGGCTTCCTCGCCGACGGCGAGCTCATCGGCAACATCCACCGGATCGAGCACCTGCCGTGCACGATCGTGCAGGGCCGCTACGACATCGTGTGCCCGCCGGTCACCGCGCTCACGCTGTCGCGCGCGTGGCCGTCCGCCGAGCTCGTCGTCGTCCCCGACGCCGGCCACTCGGTGCGCGAGCCCGGGATCGCGCGCGAGCTCGTCGCGGCGGTCGAGCGGTTGAGGCAGAAGTTCGCCGCACCCTGACGTCAACATCATGACGAGCGCCGGCGGCGCAAACGAAGCGTGGTTGCGGCGCAGCCTCGCGTCGGTGTGGCACCCCTGCACGCAGATGAAGTCGCACGAGACGCTGCCGCTCGTGCCGGTCGCGCGCGCCCATGGGGTATGGCTCGAGGACTTCGAAGGACGCCGGCTTCTCGACGCGGTGTCGTCCTGGTGGGTCAACCTGTTCGGTCACGGCGAGCCGCGCATCCGCGCCGCGATAACCGCGCAGCTCGGCGAGCTCGAGCACGCGATGCTCGCCGGTTTCACGCACCGGCCGGCCGTCGAGCTCGCCGAGCGGCTGGGCTCGCTCGCGCCGCGCGGTCTCGGCCACGCATTCTTCGCGTCGGACGGCGCCTCCGCCACCGAGATCGCGCTCAAGATGAGCTACCACGCGTGGCGCAACGCCGGCCACGCCGGCAAGCGGCGGTTCGTCGGCCTCGCCGGCGGCTATCACGGCGAGACCCTCGGCGCGCTCGCGGTCACCGACGTCGCGATATTTCGCGACGCCTACGCGCCGATCGTGCGCGTCGGCGACACGGTGCCGACGCCCGACGCGCGGCTTGCGCGCGACGGCCGCACCCCTGCCGACGTCGCGCGCGAGGCCGGCGACGCGCTCGAGGCCTACCTCGCCGAGCATCACGACAGCGTCGCGGCGCTGATCGTCGAGCCGCTCGTTCAAGGCGCGTCGGGAATGGTCATGTACGACGCGTCGTACCTGAAGCGCGCGCGCGAGCTCTGCACGCGCCACCGCGTCCACCTGATCGCCGACGAGATCATGACCGGCTTCGGCCGCACCGGGACGCTGTTCGCGTGCGAGCAGGCGGGCATCGTTCCCGACCTCATGCTGCTGTCGAAGGGGATCACCGGCGGATTCCTGCCGCTGGCGTGCGTGCTGTCCACCGAAGCGATCTTCGGCGCGTTCTACGACGACGATGTCGCGCGCGGCTTCCTGCACTCGCATTCGTACTCGGGCAATCCGCTCGCGTGCCGCGCGGCGCTCGCCGTGCTCGACATCTTCCGCGACGACGACGTGATCGCCGCCAACCGCGCGAAAGCGAAGCGCTGGGACGCGATCGCGGCGCCGCTCGCCGCGCACAGGCAAGTCCGCGACTTCCGTCGCTGCGGCATGATCGTTGCTTTCGACGTCGACACCGGCCGGCCCGATTTCGCGCGCTGGTGCTTCGCCGAGGGCCTCGCGCGCCAACTGCTGCTCCGGCCGATCGGCACGACCGTGTACTTCATGCCCCCTTACGTCATCGACGACGACGCGTTCGCGCTGTTGTGCGAGCGCACGCGCGAGATCGTCGACCTCGCATGAAGCCGGGCCGGGCGCTCGCGGTGCTCGCGCTTCTCGCGCTTGTGCCCATCGTCGCGTCGGCCACGTTGCCGCGCGAGATCGGCCGCGCGTTCCTGGACGCGGGCGTTCCGCTCACCGACGTCGGCATCGTCGTGCAGGAGACCGGCGCGCGGCGGCCGCTGTTCGCGCACCAGGCCGAGCAGCCGATGAATCCGGCGTCGGTCATGAAGCTCGTCACGACCTTCGCCGCGCTCGACCTCCTCGGCCGCGATTACCGCTGGCGCACCGAGGCCTATCTCGCCGGTCCGCTGGTCGACGGTCGCCTCGACGGCGACCTCGTGCTCAAGGGCAGCGGCGATCCGAAGATCACGATCGAGCAATGGGCGGCGTTCGTCACGGCGTTGCGCGAAGGCGGGCTCGAGACCATCGGCGGCGACCTCGTCCTCGACCGCAGCGCGTTCCGGTTGCCGCCCCACGATCCCGCGGCGTTCGACAACGAGCCGCTCAGGCCCTACAACGTCGGGCCCGATGCGCTGCTCGTCAACTTCAAGACGGTTCGCTTCCGCTTCGTTCCCGCGGCGAACGGCGCGAGCGTCGACGTGATCGTCGAGCCGCCGCTGCCGCAGCTCGCGGTCGGCGCGGCGCCGGTGCCGGTCGACGGCCCATGCGGCGACTGGCGCACGTCGGTCGCCGCCACGTTCATCGCGCAGCCGCGCGCGGCCGCCGTGTCGTTCCCGGGCCGCTATCCGCGCGACTGCGGCGAGCGCGACTGGTACTTCGCGCTCTTCGACTCGCCAAACTATGTGCACGGGATGTTCGCGAGCGCGTTCGCCGCCGCAGGCGGCCAGTTCGGCGGCACGGTGCGCGAAGGCCGCGTGCCGCCCGGTGCCGCGCCGTTCGCGGTGCTCGACTCGTTGCCCCTCTACGAGGTCGTGCGCGACATCAACAAGCTGTCGAGCAACGTGATGGCGCGCCAGGTGTTCCTGACGCTCGCGACCGCGTCGTCGCCTCCGCCGGCGACGCTTGAGAAGGCGCGCGAGGCGCTGTCGCGCTGGCTGGCGCAGCGCAAGCTCGCGCTGCCGGAGCTCGTCGTCGAGAACGGCTCGGGCCTGTCGCGCGACGAGCGCATCTCGGTCGGCGGGCTCGCGCGCCTATTGGCGGCCGCCGATGCGAGCAAGGTGCGCGAGGAGTTTGCGAGCTCGCTCGCGGTCGCGGCGATCGACGGCACCGTCCAGCGCCGATTCCAGAACGGCACCGTCGCCGGCCAAGCGCTGCTCAAGACCGGCTCGCTCGAAGGCGTGCGCGCGCTCGCCGGCTACGTAATCGACAACGCGGGCCGGCGCTGGATCGTCACCGCGATCGTCAACCACCCGAACGCCGCGCGCGCCCAAGGCGCGCTCGACGCGCTCGTGCAATGGACCTACCGCAATGCCGCGTCGTACGATCCGCGGAAAACGCGCTGACGATGGGCCTGCTCGACCTCCTCGCCGACCGGAAGATCGCCGCCGCCATCGAGGCGGGCGAGCTCGACGGCCTGCCCGGCGAGGGCCGGCCGCTCGACCTCGACGACGATCCGCTGATCCCCGAGGACCTGCGCGTCGCCTACCGGATCCTGCGCAACGCCGGCTTCGTGCCGCCCGAGCTGGCCGACGCGCGCGAGCGGCTGGAGCTCGGCGCGCTGCTGGCGAACCTCGACGACGACGGCGAGCGCCGGCGAGCGGCAACGCGTCTCGCGCTCCTCGAGCTGCGCCGCGAGGCGGCCGGCGCCGTGTCGGGGCTGCCGGCCGCGTATCGAGGTGCGCTGTTGCGCAAGCTGGGAAAAGCGTCGGGCTGAAGCCCGACCCACAAGCTCAGCGAGGCAATGGTTCGCTCTTGTTGAACGCGAGATAACCTCGGACCACGCGGTAGATCACCCAGATCGAGACGATCGCGAACCCGATCGGGACGAGCAGGAACCCGATGAGCACGAGCATCAGGAGGCCGCCGATCACCGCGACCAGGACGCTCCACAGGAGCGACCACCAGAACGTCGAGATCAGCCAGTCGAAGTGCGACTCGGCCCAGGTGCCGCGCGACTCGTCGCGCTTGACGTACGCGATGATCACGCCGGCGATGCCGAGGAGCGCGAACAGCGGCGCGAACACCACGATGCCCGACGAGATCACGCCGCCGATCGCGGTGATCGCGAACAGCGCATATACGATCAGCGCCGCGGTGAGCGGCGGCTGGGTGGCGGTGGTGGCGGGCGGCGGGTAGTCGGCCATCGCGTTCTCCTTCGCTGAAGCGTCGGCCCCACGTCGGGGCGCGCACGCAACATGGGTGCGGGTCGTCCCGACGTCAATGCCGCATGGACGAACGGCGGCGCAGGCCGCCCGTCGGGCGCCTCAGCGCGACGGATAGCGCCGGCCGTCCTTGTGGGCGGCGTAGACGCCGTCCTCGGCCTCGACCCACATCAGGTCGTCGTCGGGGTAGTGCGCGTTGTCGCCGTCGATGCGGCTGCCGACCTCGAGATAGCGCGCGGGCGCGTCGCTGCGGTTGACGAAGTGGTGGCCGTCGCGCCGGCCGGCCGGGTACCCGGCGCACTGCCCGGCGCGAAGCACCTGCTCGCCGGCGCTCGTCACGAGCACGACCTCGCCTTCGAGCATCCACACGAACTCGTCCTCGAGCGTGTGCCAGTGGCGCAGCGCCGACTCGGCGCCCGGCGCGAGCGTCACGAGGTTGACGCCGAAGCGCGTGAGGCCGAGCGCGTCGCCGAGCCGGCGCTTCGCGCGGTCGCCCATGCGCGTTCGGAACGGCTCCGGGTAGCCCGAGCCGCGCTGCTCGGGCACGTCGCTCGGATCGAGGGCGGGCGGGGTCGGCGAGGCCATGGCCAAGTATCGCGCATGCCTGCGTGCGGTGGGTATACTCGCCAGTCCGGCGTCCGGGGAGGTCGCCCGGCTGCTGCGTCCCCATCGAAGAAGGAGTCCGCCATGACGTCGTTCGATCGCACCCGTGACCAGCTGGTCGAGGATTTCTCGGCCGTCCTGTCCGAAGCGGAGGATCTGTTGAAGAAGGCATCCAACGAAACAGGCGACCGCGCGCGAGACCTTCGCTCGCAGGTCGAGGCGAAGCTCTTGTCCGCCAAGCTCCGGCTCCAGGAGCTCGAGGGCGAGGCCGTCGACCGCGCGAAGGCGGCCGCCCGCATCACCGACGACTACGTGCACGAGAACCCGTGGCAGGTGGTCGGCGTCGCCGTGGCGGCCGGTTTTCTCGTCGGCCTGATGATGAATCGCCGCTAGCGACGCGATGGACGCACCCGCCGGCGGCGAGCGCGACGCGGGCCTGCGGCCCACGCTCCAGCGCCTGGTCGCAGGCGGGATCGCGCTCGCGCGCACGCGGCTCGAGCTCGCGAGCGTCGAGCTTGCCGAGGAGCGCTCGCGCGTCACCTCGATCGTCGCGCTTGCCGTCGCCGGGGCCGTTCTCGCGACGCTCGCGCTCGCCGCGCTGACATTGTTCGTCGTCGCGTATTACTGGGACACCCACCGCTTCGAGGCGATCGCGGCGCTCGTGATCGTCTACGGCACGCTCGCCGCGTTCGCGTTCCTGCGCGCCGGCGCGATCATCCGGCGCCAGCCGACGCCGTTCGCCGCCACGATTGCCGAGCTCGAGAAGGACCGCCGGTGGCTTGCCGGCGGGCCGCCGCCGACGCCATGAGCGGCGCGAGCGATCTCGGCGAGCGGCGCGCGCGGCTCGTCGCCGCGGCCGACCTCGAGCGCATGAAGCTCGCCCTCGCGTGGCGCGACGTCAAGCGCGCGATCGCGCCGCCGCCGGACGTCGGGCGCCGCGCGCGCGTGCGTCCCTACGTCGTGCGCGCCGTCGGCTTCGCGCTGCCGGTGCTCGGCTTCCGGCGCATGGGCCGCCTGCTGCGCGTCGGCGGCGCCGCGCTGGCGATCTGGCGCGCGACGCGCGCGTGGCGCCAGGGCTGACGAGCTTCAACGCCGTGCGCGTCGTCGGTTTCATGCTGGTCCGCAACGAGGAGGACGTGATTGAGGCATCGATCCGTCACAACCTGCGCTCGCTCGACGCGATCACGGTCGTCGACCATGGCTCCGACGACGCGACGCCCGAGATCCTGGCGTCGCTCGCGCGCGAGGGACTGCCGATCCAGGTGAGCCGCGACGATTCGCTCGAGCTCAGGCAGGCCGAGGTCACGACGGCCGAAGTGCGTCGCCTGCTCGCCGAGGGCGCCGACCTCGCGATTCCGATCGACGCCGACGAGTTCCTGCGCATGCCGTCGCGCGCGCGCTTCGAGCAGGTCGTCGCGGGCGCCAACCCGGCGCACCACCTCGCGATGACGTGGCTCACCTACCTGCCCGCGCTCGAGGGCGGCGACATCGTGGCGCGCCTGCGGCACGCGCGGCGCCTGTCGACCGAGCGCCACGGCGTCTACAAGGTGATCGTCCGGCGCCTGCTGCTCGACACGCCGTCGGCCGAGATCGTCACCGGCAACCACATCGTGCGCATGAACCAGGGTGAGAGTCGCCTCGATCACGAGGCCGTGTCCGGCGATGTCGCCGCCCTCGCGCACGTGCCCATCCGCAGCGCAGGGCAGTTCACCGCGAAGGTCGCGGTCGGGACGCTGGCCCGCAGACTCGCGGCGATACCCGACAAGGGGATCTCGTTCCACTGGGAAGAGGAGTTCGACGCGCTGCTCGCCGGCCAGGCGCTGACCCGCGAGCGTCTGACGGCGATCGCCGCGAACTACAGCGTGCGGCCCGAGCGGCGCCTCGCCCCGTCGCAGGTCCGCTGGATCGAGGACCCGTTCATCGCCGACATCGCGCTCCTCTACACGCCGCAGCGGCCGCCCAACCCGCTGGCACGCATCCTGGCATTCGGCGAGCGCGTCGCGGCGGAGGTCGCGCGCACGACCGGCGGGCTGTAGCCTTGGCCGCGCCGCTTCGCAAGCCGAAGGTCTGGTCGGTGTCGATGGTCCGCAACGAGGCGGACATCGTCGAGGCGTTCGTGCGACACAACGCCGCGATCCTCGACGGCATGGCGATCATCGATCACGGGTCGATCGACGCCACGCTGCCGATCCTCACCGCGCTCGCGCGCGAGCGGCTGCCGATCATCCTGATCAAGAGCGCGGCGCCGGGTTACCTGCAGGAGCAGATGACGACGGCGACGGCGCGCGACGTGTTCCGCCAGACCGGCGCCGACTTCGTGCTGCCGCTCGATGCCGACGAGTTCCTGAAGATCCGCTCGCGCGAGGAGTTCGACCGCGCGCTGCTGGCGATCCCGCCCCGCATGAACGGGCTGCTCCACTGGCTGACCTACGTGCCCGACTTCGCGAAGGCGCCCCAGGGCATGCTTGCGTTGCTCGCGAGCGCGAGGCGCATGTCGCCCGAGCGCCAGACGTTCCAGAAGGCGCTGATGTCGCGCTACCTGCTCGAGCGGCCCGAGGCGACGCTCGCGAACGGCAACCACTACGTCGCGAACAAGCTCAAGGGGTCGTCGGAAGAGGCCGAGCCGCACGCGCGCATCCGCGACGAGTTCGCGGCGCTCGCGCACGTCCCGATCCGCAGCGCTGCGCAGTTCATCACCAAGGTCGCCGTCAAGAAGCTCGGCCGCATCGCCGCACGGTTCGACTGGAAGCCGGACGCGGCGTCGCAGATGGCTTACGAGGCGGTGCTCGAGAACCGGCCGATCGACGACGCGCTGCTGCTCGAGCACGCGATCAACTGGTCGATCCCGAAGCCCTACTGGGCCAAGCCGCACGAGGTCGGGCTCGTCGACGATCCGTTCCTCGCGCCGATCACGTTGCGCTACACGCCGCCCGCGGCCGCCGATCCGATGCCGCTCGTGCTCTCCGCGGCCGACCGCCTCGTGAAGCGGCTCGTCGAGGCGCGGCAGGCGCTGGCGGCAACCCGCCCGAAAGACGTCGCGACGCCGACATGAGGCTGTGGGGCGTCGCGATGGTGCGGAACGAATCCGACATCGTCGAGGCGTTCGTCCGGCACGCGCTCGGTGTGCTCGACGGCCTGATCGTCCTGGACCACGCGTCGTCGGACGAGACGCCGCGCATCCTCGCGTCGTTGTGCGAGGAGCGCCTGCCGCTCGTCGTCGAGCGGAGCGACCACGTCGGCTACCTGCAAGCCGAGATCACGACCGCGCTCGTGCGCAAGGCGTTCGCGCTCGGCGGCGCGGACGCCGTGTTCCCGCTGGACGCCGACGAGTTCCCGCGCGTGCCCTCGCGCGCCCGCCTCGAGGACGCGCTGCGTGCGCTGCCGGCGGACCACATCGGGCTCGTGGAATGGCCGATCTTCCTGCCGCCGCTGATCAGCGGCTTCGACGTCGTCGCGCAGCTGCGCGCCGCGCGGCGCCTGCGCGCGCCGCTGGTGCCGCCGGCGTCGATGCACCGCAAAGCCGTGCTCGGTCCGGCATTCGCCGCCGCGCCCACGGCGACGCTGACGATGGGCAACCACAGCGCGGTGCTCGGCGATGATTCCCGCACCGCGATGCCGATGCCGGCGACGGTGCTCGACGCGAGCGTCGTCGAGATCTGCCACGTGCCCGTGCGCTCGGCACCCCAGTTCGTCGTCAAGACGGCGGTCAAGCGGCTCGCGCGCGTCGCGGCGGGGCGCGATTACGTGGGAGGCACGTCGAAGCACGTCGCGTACGAAGCGATCCGCCGCGGCGTGCCGCTCACGCCCGCGCTGATGCTCGCGGCGCATGCCCTCGTCGACGACGCGATGATCACCGCGACGCTGGCGGACCCTCCCGACGATGCCGAGCGCTTCCTCGGCGAGGTCGTGCTGCGCTACACGCGGCCGGCGTCCACGGACCCGCTGCCTCACGTGATCGCGGCCGTCGACGCGATCGTGCGCAGCGCGGTCGCAGCGCGCGCGCGTGCCGCGGCGGCCTAGAGACCGGCGTCGCGGATCAGCGCGTCGACGCGCGCGGTCACCGCCGCGTCCATGGCGATCGGGCGACCCCATGTGCGCGTCGTCTCGCCGGGCCACTTCGCCGTGGCGTCGATGCCGAGCTTGCTGCCGAGGCCCGAGACCGGCGAAGCGAAGTCGAGGTAGTCGATCGGCGTCGATTCGACGATGAGCGCGTCGCGCGCGGGATCGACCCGCGTCGTCAGCGCCCAGACGACTTCCTTCCAGTCGCGCACGTCGACGTCGTCGTCGGTGACAATGATCATCTTCGTGTACATGAACTGGCGCAGGAAGCTCCACACGCCGAACATCACGCGCTTCGCGTGTCCCGGGTATTGCTTCTTCATCGACACGACGGCGATCCGGTAGCTGCACCCTTCCGGCGGCAGGTAGAAGTCGGCGATCTCGGGGAACTGCTTCTGCAGTAGCGGGACGAAGACCTCGTTGAGCGCGACGCCGAGCATCGCCGGCTCGTCGGGCGGCTTGCCCGTGTAGGTCGAGTGGTAGATCGGGTCGCGGCGCAGCGTCATGCGCGCGATCGTCATGACCGGGAAGCGCTCGACCTCGTTGTAGTAGCCGGTGTGGTCGCCGAACGGGCCCTCGAGCGCTGTCTCGTAGCCGCTCGGGTCGCTCGCATCGGGCGTGAGGAAGCCCTCGAGCACGATCTCCGCCGACGCCGGCACCTGCAGCGCGTGGGTCACGCACTTGACGATCTCGGTGCGACCCCCCCGCAGCAGCCCCGCGAACTGGTACTCGGACAACGTGTCGGGCACCGGCGTCACGGCGCCGAGGATCGTCGCCGGATCGGCGCCCAGCGCAACCGCCACCGGGAACGGCGTGCCCGGATGCGCCTTCGCATGGTCGCGGAAGTCGAGCGCGCCGCCGCGGTGCGCGAGCCAGCGCATGATCACCTTGTCGCGCGCGATCACCTGCTGGCGGTAGATGCCGAGGTTCTGTCGCGCCTTGTGCGGGCCGCGCGTGACCGTGAGCCCCCAGGTGATGAGCGGTCCGGCATCCCCGGGCCAGCACGTCTGGATCGGCAGGCGCGCGAGGTCGACGTCCGCGCCCTCCCACACGACTTCCTGGCACGGCCCGCTCGAGCGCTCCTTCGGCGCCATGTCGAGCACCTTCATGAACACGGGGCGCGTCGTCTGCCATGCGTCGCGCAACGACTTCGGCGGCTCGGGCTCCTTGAGGAACGCGAGCAGCCGGCCGATCTCGCGCAGGCTCTCGCGCCAGTTCGCCGGGTCGGCGCCCATCGCGCGCGCCACGCGGCCGGGCGTGCCGAACAGGTTGCCGAGCACCGGGATCGCGGCGCCCGACGGCGCGCGGAAGTTGCCCTTCGGCGCCTCGAACAGGATCGCGGGTCCGCCGCGACGGAGCACACCGTCGCAGAACGCGGTCATCTCGAGGCTCGGGTCGACCGGCGCGCGCACGCGCCGGAGCTCGCCGTCGCGCTCGAGCTGGTCCAGGAAGTCGCGGAGATCGCGGTAGGCCATGGGCGAGAGGATTCTAGCCCGTAGAATCGCACGCATGACGAGCGAACCTCCGCGTGCGTCGTTTCGCGCCGCGCGCGCCGCGATCGTCGCGATCGCGCTCGCGAGCTACGTGCTCTCGTTCTTCCACCGCACGGCGCCCGCGGCGATCGCCGGCGAGCTCGAGCGCGCGTTCGCGATCCCCGGCGCGCTCCTGGGAACGCTCGCGGCGACATACTTCTACGTGTACACGGTCCTGCAGGTCCCGGTCGGCGTGCTGGCCGACACGGTCGGCCCGCGCAAGCTCCTGGCCGGCGGCTCGCTCGTCGCAGGCGTCGGGTCGCTTGCGTTCGCACTCGCGCCGACGTGGGGCGTCGCGGCCGTGGGCCGCACGCTGGTCGGTGCCGGCGTGTCGGTCGCGTTCATCGCGATCCTGAAGCTCAACGCGGTGTGGTTCGAGTCGAACCGCTTCGCGACGCTCAACGGCGTGACGATGTTCGCCGGCAACCTCGGCGCCGTCGTGGCCGGGTTGCCGCTCGCGCTCGTCGTCGCGTTCGCCTCGTGGCGCGCCGTGTTCGTCGCGCTCGGGGTCCTGTCGCTCGCGCTCGCCGTTGCGTCGTGGTGGCGCGTGCGCGACCGCCCCGAGGCGCTCGGCTTCGCACCGGTCGCGAATGCGCAACGGGAAGCTGTGTTCGACTGGCGCCGCGCGCTCGCGGACGTGCTCGCGAACCCGCTGACCTGGCCCACGTTCGCGGTCAACGTCGGCGTCGGGGGCAGTTTTCTCGCGTTCGCGGGCCTGTGGGCGGTGCCCTGGCTCGAGCGCAGCTACGGCGTCACGCGCGTCGTCGCCGCCGAGCACACCAGCCTGCTGTTGCTCGGCGTCGCGATCGGCGCCGTGCTGGTCGGCCTCGTGTCGGACCGGCTCGGCGACCGGCGATCGGTCATGCGCGTTTGCACCGTGGGCTATGCGCTCGCGTGGCTTCCGTGGCTCGCAACGGTCGCGTGGCCGGTGCCGGCGACGCTCGCGTGGTGCTTCGCGATGGGCCTGCTGATCCCCGGCTTCACGCTCACGTGGACGGTCGCGAAGGAGGTCAACCGTCCCGAGCACTCGGGGATCGCGACGGCGATCGCCAACACCGGCATCTTCCTCGGCGC
>DATBSV010000284.1:0-1590 GCA_036559685.1 Casimicrobiaceae bacterium | reverse complement strand
TCCGCGCGGCCGTCGAACCCGGCCATCCCCTCGCACTGGCGGCGGAACGCGGAAGCGCTTTGCGGGTACGGGTACTCGAGCGCCCAGTGCAGCGCCGCATCGACGTTCGCCGGGTCCGCCAGGAAGCGCCGGGTGAAGATCGCGTCGAACAGCGAGCGCAACCACGTCGCGCGGTCCTCGCCTGCGTCGAGGCGGTCGGCCATGGAAAAGAAGCGCTCCACGTTGCGCGCCCCCGCGCTGTCGCCGGTCGCCACGAGGACCAGCCGCTCGACATGGTGCGGATGGCGCAGCGCGAGGCGCTGCGCGACGAAACCGCCCATCGAATGGCCGATGACGCTCGCACGCTCGATGCCGAGGTGGTCGAGCAACGCCGCGCAGTCGTCGGCCAGCGTGTCGACGTCGACCGGGACGTCCTGCGGCACCGTGCGGCCGACGCCGCGGTTGTCGGGAGCGATCGTGCGGTAGCGCGACGCGAGCGGCTCGGCGACGGTCAGCCACGACAGCGAGTCCGACGCGAGGCCCGCGATCAGCAGCAGCGGCGCACCGCGGCCGCGCACGTCGTAGTGAAGCGTGACGCCCGGGCGTGCGAGTCCGGGCATGCCGCTAGATCCGGCGCTGCAGGCGCGCGCGCTCGATCAGGGCGCGCCGCCGCGCGTCGACGTCCGCCGGCGTCGCGCTCTCGCGCGGCTCGGCCGGCGGCACGCGGTACTCGCTTTCCGCATATCCCAGCGCCTGCGCGATCCGCGACACGGTGCCGGCCTGGTCCGCCACCAGCGATTCGTAGCTGATCACCATCGGCTCGATTCGGCGCGAGCGGAAGAGGTCGCGCCATTGCGCGTTCTCGCTCGCCATCACCCGCTCGAGCGACGCGAGCTCGGCCATGTCGAAGCGAAGATCGTCGCGCGGCGGCGTCGTGGGGATCGGGTGGATGTCCCACAGCCCGGTCGTCCACGAGACCAGCAGCGAGGCGGCCTGCGCGGTGACGTCGTCGCGCACGAGGTACAGCGCGAGCGCGCGACCCATCAGCTCGATCTTTAGCGCGCTGCGACGCTCCGCGAACTGCGTCCACATCAGCTTCGTGCCCCACGCGCCGTTGGAAGTCGAGCGTCGCGCCTTGAGCGCGTCGAGGTAGGCGCGCGTATCGCGCGGGTCGATGTTCCACCGGCTCGCGAGCGCGACGATGTGGCGCAGGTTGAAGTATTCGCTCGGCACGCCCAGGCCGGCGTTGAACAGCTGTCGGCACAGGAGCCACGAGCCGCACCGCGGCGTGGTACAGATGACGTACTCGCGGCGCGGCACGTCCGTCGCGAGCGCCGGCTGGTCGTAGCGCGCTTCGTCGAGCTCGTACTCCGTCGGCTTGAGGTAGGCGGCGCTGTCGGTCGTCGGGGGGGTCGCACTCATCGCGGGATCCTCACGCCGCGCTGCGCCGGGCGAGCGTCTCGCGCCACTGCGCGACCAGCGCGCGGCGGCGCTCCTCGATCCCGGGCGAGAACGCGTTCTCGCGCGGCTCGGGCGGCGGGACGCGGTACTCCGACGGCGCGAGGCCGACGAGCGCGGCGACGCGCTTCACCGCGGCCGCCTGGTCGGCGA
>DATBSV010000283.1:0-2624 GCA_036559685.1 Casimicrobiaceae bacterium | reverse complement strand
CGCTTGATCGCGTACACGTAGTCGCCGGCGACGAGCTCGCGCGGCTTGCCCTTGAACGCCGCGTCATCGGCGAAACGGATGCCGCGCCGCAGCCGGATCGTCCAGGTCCGGCCGCCGTCGGCGACCTCGGGCATCGACGCCGCGGTGTTCGGGATCACGCTCGCCGGCGAGGCGAGGTAGTCGTACTGGTAGAGCCCCTCGAAGATCGCGCTCGCCACGCGCGTCGAATAGACGTCGGTGCCTTGCTGCGGATCGAGACTGGTGATGTCGGGCGATGCGATGCGCAGCACCTTCGCCGGATCGGCCGAATGCGCGGCCGGCGCGAGGAGCCACGTTGCGCACGCGAGCGCGGCGGCGAGGCGGCGAAAAATGGATGCGGTCGTCGGCATGGCAACAGCGCGCATGGTAAACGGATCGCCGCGTCCGCGGACTACAATCCGGCCATGCGACACCGGTCGATCCTGTTCGTCTGCCTGGGCAACATCTGCCGCTCGCCGACCGCCGAGGCGGTGTTCCGCGCGGCGGCGCAGCGCGCCGGCATCGCGTCGAACCTGACGATCGATTCGGCGGGGACCGGCGAGTGGCACGTCGGCGACCCGCCCGACTGGCGCGCGATCGCGCACGCGAAGCAGCGCGGGTACGACCTCTCGATGTTGCGCGCGCGGCAGGTGTCGCGCGATGACTTCGCGCGCTTCGACTGGATCCTGGCGATGGACCGCTACAACCTCGCGGACCTCAAGCGCATGCGGCCCGCGAGCTACGCGGGCCACCTGGGCTTGTTCCTCGAGCTCGCGCCCGGACTCGCGACACGCGATGTCCCCGACCCGTACGACGGGGGCGAGGACGGCTTCGAGACCGTGCTCGACCTCGTCGAGGCGGCGAGCGACGCGCTCGTCGCCCGCCTTCGAACCGCGCCTGTGGGTCCGACATCAGTTGGACGAACTTCGTCAGGCTGAAGCCTGACCCACAAGGTCCTTCGCTAGGGCGCCGGCGGCGCCTCCTTGCGCGTCTCGATGATCTCGAGCGGCTCGTCGGCGATCGACGGGCGCGGCGGGCGCACGCGGCGCGGACGCGACGCGTCCTGCTGCTCGTCCGCAGGCGCGGGCGCCGCACGGCGCGTCTCGATCAACTCGAGACCCGAGTCCGCGGGGAGCGTGTAAGGCTTCTCCGGTGCGGGAGGCGGTACGTACGCCGGTGCGGGAGGCGACACGTACGCCGGAGCGGGAGGCGGTACGTACGCCGGAGCGGGCGAAACGTACGCCGCCGGCGCTGGCGCCGGCACGGCCGACTCCACGGGCTCGTTCACGGGAACGGACGCAGGCTTGTGCTCCGCGCGCACGTCCGCCTCGACTTCGGGGAATTGCTGCCAGATCGGAACCTGTTTCTCCTGCTTCGGCGCGGCCTCGACGTGTTCGACGGGCGCGCGTTCCGGGGCCTCGGCGTGCTCATGGGACAAGCGCTCCGCGGCCTCGATGTCGCGATCGTATTCCGACGGCGTGCCGGTCGACGCCTCGCGACGCTCGCCGGCGCCACTGCCGCTGCCACCGCCACGGCCGCGACGACGACGCCGACGCCCGCCTTCGCGGCGCTGCTCGTCACCGCCCTCGGCATGCACCGGTCCACCTTCGACCAGCGCGGCCGGACGCTCGTGCGCGAGCGGCGTCTCGCGCTTCTCGGCGCCTTGCTCGGCGCGTTCGCGCTCGGGACGTTCCTGCCGCTCCTTGCGCTCAGGCCGTTCCGGACGCTGGCCGCCTTCGCGGCGCTCGCGCTCGGGACGCTCCGCGCGTTCCTGGCGTGGCTGGCCGTCGCGCCGCGGCTCCTGCTTGCGCGCATCGTCGCGCTTGCCTTCCGGGCGGCGCTCGTCGCGGTGCTGCGGCTGGCCCTGGCGCTGCGCTCCCGGCTGCGAGGGTTGGCGCGGCTGAGCGCCGTCACGGCGCTGCTCGCCGCGACGCTGCTCGCCCTCGCGGCGGTCGCGTCCTTCGCCACGACGCTCGTCGCGGCGCTGCTGGCCGTCGCGTCGCTCGTTGCCACGGCCGCGTCCGTCGCGCGATTCGCGCGGCGGACGATCGCCACGCGCCGCGTCGCGCGTCGCGGGTGCTGACGTCGACTTGCCGGGGGTGGCCGCGGGCGTCGCGGGCTTGCCGCGGAACCAGCCCATCATGCGATCGAACCACGAGCCGGCATCGTGCCCGCCGCTCGCGTGCGTGTAAGGCGCCGGCGCGGGCGCTGCGGGCACGGGCTGCGCCGGCATCGGCGCGGGCTGGGTCGGCGTGATGCCCTTGACCACCGCTTCCTGGCGCGGCTCCTTCGCCTCTTCCTTGATCTCCTTCGCCGGATCCTTGTCGTCGGGACGCTCGACCATGTCGAACGACATCGGAAGCGGCTCGGCGTTGTTGAGGTCGTCGTGGCGCAACCGGTCGACCTTGTAGTTCGGCGTCTCGAGATGCAGGTTCGGCACGAGCAGCACGTTGACCTTGAAGCGCGTCTCGATCGACAGCACGTCGCCGCGCTTCTCGTTCAGCAGGAACGTCGCGACGTCGACCGGCACCTGCGCGACGACCTGCGCGGTGTTGTCCTTCATCGCTTCTTCCTGGAGGATCCGCAGGATGTGCAGCGCGGTCGAC
>DATBSV010000282.1:0-3483 GCA_036559685.1 Casimicrobiaceae bacterium | reverse complement strand
CACGCCCGCGTTCTTCAGGATCTTCATGCCCTGCAGCGCGTACGCAGTGTTGGGCGCGTCGACGGTGAGCGTGCGGCCGCGCATGTCGGCGAGCGTCGCGACGTCGGATTGCACGAAGAACTCGTTCATGCTGCTGTCGCCACCCATCACCAGCACGACATCGTGCTTCGCGACCTCGACCATCGCGATCGCGTTGTCGGCCGCCGCGTGCGCAACGTCAACGGCGCCTGAGGCGAGGCCGTCGCGAAGCTCGGGAGACGTCTGCGTGAACTGCAAGTCGACGGCGACGCCGTGCTTGAGGAACGTGCCGCGCGCGAGGCCGGTCCAGAGCGCGACGTTCTGGGCGCCGGGGAACACCTTGACGCGCAGCGGCTCGGGCGCCTGCGCGAGCGCGACGGACGCGAGCAACAGTCCCAGGACGACGGCGCAGGCGCGGCGGATCATGCGAGGCTCCTCGGCAGGGCGACGGCGTTGGAGCATCCGCCCTTCGAGGCAACCCCGCAAGTCCCGGAATGGCGCGACCATGGCCGGTGTTCGCGTTGCAGGAGACCCGACACATGGACACGCAAACCGACCTCATCCGGCGGCGCCTGATCGCCGCGGCGTCGGCCGCGCCGCTGCTTCCGCTCCTGTCGGCCTGTGCAGGCACACCGGGAGCGGTCGACGGTCCGCCGGCGCCGGCCCCGGCCTACAAGGTCGGCGACCGCTGGATCTACAACGGTGGCGACGGCTTTCGTGATCCGCTGGTGTGGGAAGAGACGCGCGAGGTGATCGCGGTCGCGCCCGGCGCGATCGACATCCGCGTCACCTGGAAGGGCAACCGCATCGACGCGACGCAGGTCGAACGCTGGGCCACGCCCGGCGATCTCGTCCAAGGCGCGATCTTCGACGTCGAGACGCGCCGCTTCGGCCCGCCGCTGCCTCGCTACAAATTCCCGCTGACGCCGGGCGAGCGCTGGAGCCTGTGGGCAAAGCAGGTCAACCTGACGACCAAGCGCGAGGACCCGGTCAACTACTACGTCAACGTGAGCGGCTGGAAGAAGGTGGCGACGCCGGCGGGCACCTTCGACGCGATCGGCCTGCGGATCTTCATGCGCCTCGACGACGAGGAGTTCTGGCGCTCGGCGACCGAATCGAACTACCTGTTCTGGTGGGCGCCCGCGGTCGGCAACACGGTGACCGAGGAGAAGGAGTCGCAGTACTACGACAAGGGCGACCCGCTGTCGCGCGCGACCTACCGCAGCCAGCACGGGGTGCTCCAGCTACAGTCGTTCCGGCGCGGCTAGCGCTTCGTCTTTCTCGGTCGTTTAGGCTTCTTGGCCGCCGCGGCGCGCAACGCGGCGCCGAGCGACGAGCGCGCCCAGCGGCCCATCGCGTCGGGCCGCTCGAGCGCTTCGTCGGGCGCGCGCAGGTAGCTCATCGCCTGGTGCACGCCTTCCTTGGTCGGATACTCGAACGGCGTGCAGCCCAGCGCCTCGAACTCCGCGCGGTTCTGCGCGTCGACGCGCAGGTAGAGCACGTCGTCGTCGACGATCCCGAAGAACACCCCGTCGACGTACAGGCCGTGCCCGCCGAACATCGCGCGCGAGGTCGTCGCGACGCCGCCGCCGCGCATCAGCTCGCGCAGGTACGCCAGGAAGTCCGCCGAGTTTGCCAAGGGTTCAAAGCCCGAGGCGCTGCCAGATCGTCGTCGTGAGGGACGCCTGGTTGAGCGTGTAGAAGTGCAGTCCCGGCGCCCCGCGCGAAACGAGCTTGGCGCACAGGTCGGTGACGACGTCGAGGCCGAACGCGCGGATCGACGCGACATCGTCGCCGTAGCCTTCGAGGCGGCGGCGGATCCAGCGCGGGATCTCGGCGCCGCACGCGTCGGAGAAGCGCACGAGCTTCGACGCGCTCGCGATCGGCATGATGCCCGGCACGATCGGAACGCGGATGCCCGCCGATTCGCACTCGTCGACGAAACGGAAATACGCGTCGGCGTTGAAGAAATACTGTGTGATCGCCGCATTCGCGCCTGCGTCGATCTTGCGCTTGAAGTTCGCGAGGTCGTGCTCCGGCGAATCGGCCTGTGGATGCATCTCGGGGTACGCGGCGACGTCGATGTGGAACCAGTCGCCGGTCGTCTCGCGGATGAACGCGACCAGCTCGTTCGCGAAGCGGAACTCGCCCGCGTCGACCGTGCCCGACGGCATGTCGCCGCGCAGCGCGACCAGGTGCCGGATGCCGTGGCTGCGGTACTGATCGAGCACCGCCGCGACGTTCTCGCGCGTCGAGCCGACGCACGAGATGTGCGGCGCCCCGGCCACCCCTTCGCCCCGGATCTCCAGCACCGTCTCGAGCGTGCCTTCGCGCGTCGAGCCGCCCGCGCCGAACGTCACCGAGCAGAACGCCGGCTTGAGCTGGCCGAGTTGACGTCTCGCCGCGCGCAGCTTATCCACGCCCTCGGTCGTGCGCGGCGGGAAGAACTCGAAGCTGTAGAGCCGCTGCGCCATGTCAGTGCGGTACGCCGTTCGCGTAAGGCTTGAGCGCCGCGTAGATCGTGTCGTGGACCGGTGTTGGCACGCCGTGCTGGCGGCCGAGCCGCACGACTGCGCCGGACAGCCATGGCAGCTCGAGCTTGTGGCCGGCGGCGAGGTCGTTCGCCATCGACGCCTTCATCGCCGGATTGAGGTTGTCGGCGAACGCGAGCTGTTGGTCCAGGTAGTCGTCGGCGAACGTGACGCCTTCCGCCTTGCCGACTGCCATGGCTTCGCGGATCGCACGCTCGTACATCGCCCGAAGGTCCGGGTCACTGCGGATGACGCCGATGGACTGGCGCGCGAGCGCGGTGCAGCCCGACATCGCGCTGAACATCGCGAACTTCTCCCACAGCGCGCGCCGAATGTCGTCGGCAACGTCCACGCTGAATCCCGCGCCGCGTCCCGCTTCGGCGAACGCGTTGATCTTGTGCTCGCCGATACCGAAAAACGAGCCGACGCGCAGCCGCCCCAGACCGCCGGTGATCGTCACCACGCCGGGGCCCGAGATTCGCGCCGCGACGTAGGCAATACCACCGGCGACATGGTCGCGGCCGAGTGTCGTGCGCAGCATGTCCGGCGCGTCGATTCCGTTCTGGAACGGAATCGCAAGGCCGCCGCCGGCGACCAGCGGCTTCAAAGCCGGTGCCGTGGCCTCCACGTCCCACAGCTTGGTGCACACCATCGCGATATCGACCGGGCCGATCGACGACAGGTCATCGGTCGTCTGCGCGTTGGCGATGTGCATCGGTGCGGTCTCGTGCTCGACCTGCAACCCGCGCTTGCGGATCGCGTCGAGATGCGCGCCGCGGGCCACGAATGTGACTTCGTGACCCGCGAGCGCGAGCCTGGCGCCGAAATAGCCGCCGACTCCGCCGGTGCCGATGACGGCAACGCGCATCGCCCGGACCGGTCAGTACCGGTAGTGGTCCGACTTGTACGGGCCGCTCTTGTCGACGCCGATGTA
>DATBSV010000281.1:0-8390 GCA_036559685.1 Casimicrobiaceae bacterium | reverse complement strand
GCGCGCCAGGTACTCGAGGTTGACCTGGTGCACGATGCCGATGCCCGGCGGCACGACCTTGAACGTGTCGAACGCCTGCATCCCCCACTTCATGAACTGGTAGCGCTCGGCGTTGCGCTGGAATTCCAGGCGCATGTTGAGATCGAGCGCGTCCTTGGTCCCGTAGTGGTCGATCATCACCGAGTGGTCGACGACGAGGTCGACCGGCACGAGCGGCTCGATGGTCTTGGGATTGCGGCCGAGGTCCTTGGCGACGTTGCGCATCGCGGCGAGGTCGGCGAGCAGCGGCACGCCGGTGAAGTCCTGCAGCACGACGCGCGAGACGACGAACGGGATTTCGTCGACGCGCTCGGCGACCGGCTTCCACGCGGCGAGCTGGCGCACGTGCTCCTCGGTCACCTTCTTGCCGTCGCAGTTGCGCAGCACGCTCTCCAGCACGATGCGGATCGACACGGGCAGGCGCGAGATCTTGCCCAGGCCCGCCTGCTCGAGCGCGGGAAGCGAATAGAGCGTGCCGCGTCCGCCGGAGGGAAGCGCGTACGGCTGGCGGGCGTGGAACGGGTCGTGAGTCATGCGCGTTTCCGGCGTCACTTCTTGGGCGCGGCCGGTTGCTGGAGGTTCTTGATGTTGATCGTCTGGCCGGCGGCGGTCGTGATGTCGCCCGGATTCATGCCCGGCCTGCAGGCACCGGCGTGCTTCGCGTCGACGGTCGTCGAGGCGTCCTTCATGCCCATGAACGGTGGATCGTAGGTCGACGTCCCCTCGATCCGATAGCTCGAGTCGCCCGAAACGGTCATCGTCGACTTCGCGACCATCTTCGACGGGCCGATCTGGCAGATCGCCTCGCTCGAGTACTTGTTGCCGTCCTTCTTCACGTCGAACTTGCTGCACAGCCCGGCCATCATGCCCTGCGACGCGTTGTACATCTCCTTCGAGGTCGCGTCGTCGAGGCACATCGAGCTCTTGAGCGGCGGATCGGTCGGACCTTGCGCGGACGAGCGCGAGGTCACTTCCCACAGGCCGGGCTTGAGCTTCGGATAGTCCTGCGCGGCCGCGGGCGCGGCCGCAAGCAGGCAGACGAGGGGGCAGGCGAGGGCGGTCAGGGCGAGTCGCATCGTCACTCCGTTCAGGGGCGCACCAGCAGGTCGACAAAGCGGTGCACCGGCATCGCCTCGAGCTTGCGCTGGTCGAGGCTCACCTCGAGGATCGAGGCGATCTGCTTGGCCGGGAACACGCGCGCGAGGTTGATCTTGAACTTCTCGACCAGGAGCGGGATGCCGTCCTTGCGGCGCCGCTTGTGGCCGATCGGGTACTCGACCGCGATCTCCTTGAGCTTCGTGCCGTCCTTCAATTCGACGGCCAGCGCGTTCGCGATCGAGCGCTTGTCGGGGTCATGGTAGTCCTTCGTGTACTGCGCGTCCTCGACGCATACGATCTTCGCGCGGAGCGCGTCGATGCGCGGGTCGGCCGCGACGCGGTCCTCGTAGTCGGCGGCCGTCAGGCGTCCGAAGATCAGCGGCACGGCGACCATGTACTGGATGCAGTGGTCGCGGTCGGCCGGGTTGTCGAGCGGCCCCTTCTTGTCGATGATGCGGATCGCCGCCTCGTGCGTGCGGATCGTGATCTTCCGGATGTCGTCCGTCGACTTTCCGCTTTTTGCAAGTTGGCCGTGCAGCGTCATCGCCGCCTCGACGGCGGTCTGCGAGTGGAACTCGGCCGGGAAGCTGATCTTGAACAGCACGTTCTCCATCACGTAGCTGCCATAGGGACGCTGGAACGCGAACGGCTTGCCCTTGAACAGCACGTCGTAGAAGCCCCAGGTCTTCGCCGTCAGCACCGACGGATAGCCCATCTCGCCGGTCCTGGCGATCAGCGCGAGGCGCACCGCGCGCGAGGTCGCATCGCCGGCGGCCCAGCTCTTGCGAGAGCCGGTGTTCGGGGCGTGACGGTAGGTGCGCAGCGACTGGCCGTCGACCCACGCGAGCGACACGGCGTTGACGATCTCGTCGCGCGTCAGGCCGAGCATCTGCGCGACGACCGCCGTCGACGCGACCTTGACCAGCACCACGTGGTCGAGCCCGACGCGGTTGAACGAGTTCTCGAGCGCGAGCACGCCCTGGATCTCGTGCGCCTTGATCATCGCGGTCAGCACGTCGCGCATCGTCAGCGGATCGCGCCCCTCGGCGACCGCGTTGCGCGAGAGCCAGTCGGCCGTCATCAGGATGCCGCCCAGGTTGTCCGACGGGTGACCCCACTCGGCCGCGAGCCACGTGTCGTTGAAGTCGAGCCAGCGGATCATCGCGCCCAGGTTGAACGCCGCCTGCACCGGGTCGAGCTGGTGCGGCGTGCCCGGGACCTTCGCGCCGTTCGGCACGACCGTGCCCGGCACGATCGGCCCGAGGAGCTTGGTGCATGCCGGGTAGGCGAGCGCCTCGAAGCCGCAGCCGAGCGTGTCGATCAGGCAGTTCCGCGCCGTGTCGTAGGCGAGGGCGCTCGTGATTTTCTTGTTGACGACGAAATCGGTGATGTCGACGAGGACCTGGTCGGGCTTGGGTCGGACGTTGCTGATCGTGGCGGACATGAATGCGGGATCTTGGATCGTGGAGGGTGGAACGTGACCGGAGGTCAGCCTTCGCGGCAGTTGAGCAGCACGCTGTGGTCGGAGAGCCGGAACATCGTGCCTTCGCGGCCCTTGATCCACCATTCGAGATCGGCCGCCTTGTCGACGTAGCGGCTGCCGGAGCCCGACTTCGCATGGGACATCACGACGGTCGAGCCGTTCCACGACACGCGTGCGGGCGGCTCGGCCTGGGCCGCGAACGGCGCCGGGTACGCAACCGGCATCCACTTGTTGCCGTCGCACTGGTAGAGCACGACGAACGCGCTGCCGTGCGGGTTGTCGTTCAGCGCGTGCGCGGCCGGGACGACGGCCGACATGACAAATGCAACTCGCGCCAAAGCGGCAACGGTTTGGGAATGGGTCATCGCAAGCCTCCTTGGACTTAAGGTGCTACGGACGATCCTTCAGCGCGACAAAGGGCCGGTTGTCGGGGCCGGTGTAATTCGCCGACGGCCGGATGATCTTGCCGTCCTGGCGCTGCTCGATCACGTGCGCCGACCAGCCGGTCGTGCGCGAAACGACGAACAGCGGCGTGAACATCGCGGTGGGCACGCCCATCGTGTGGTAGCTGACCGCCGAATACCAGTCGAGGTTCGGGAACATGCGCTTCGCATCCCACATCACCGTCTCGAGGCGGTCGGCGATCTGGAAGAGCTTGGTGTTGCGCGACGCGTCGGACAGCCGGCGCGCGACTTCCTTGATGACCTTGTTGCGGGGGTCGCCGGTCGTGTAGACCGGGTGGCCGAAGCCGATGATCACCTGCTTCGCCTCGACGCGCGCGCGCACGTCGGCCTCGGCCTCGTCCGGCGTCACGTAGCGGTTCTGCACGTCGAACGCGACCTCGTTGGCGCCGCCGTGCTTGGGGCCGCGCAGCGCGCCGATCGCGCCGGTGATGCACGAATAGATGTCCGAGCCCGTGCCGGCGATCACCCGCGCGGCGAACGTCGACGCGTTGAATTCGTGCTCGGCGTAGAGGTTGAGCGACGTGTGCATCGCCTTGACCCACAGTTCCGGCGGCTTGCGCCCGTGCAGCAGGTGCAGGAAATGCCCGCCGATCGAGTCGTCGTCGGTCTCGACGTCGATGCGCTTGCCGTTGGTCGAGAAGTGGTACCAGTACAGCAGCATCGAGCCGAACGACGCGATCAGGCGGTCGGCGATGTCGCGCGCGCCCGGGTCGTTGTGATCGTCGCGCTCGGGTAGCGTGCAGCCGAGCGCCGAGCACGCGGTGCGCATCACGTCCATCGGGTGCGCGCCCGCGGGCAGCGCTTCGAGCGCGGCGCGCAGCGGCGTCGGCAGCCCGCGCAGCGACCGGAGCTTCGCCTTGTAGCTCGCGAGCTCGGCGACGTTGGGCAGCTTGCCGTGGATCAGGAGGTACGCGATCTCCTCGAACTCGCTCGCATCGGCGATGTCGAGGATGTCGTAGCCGCGGTACGCGAGGTCGTTGCCGGTGCGGCCGACCGTGCAGAGCGCGGTGTTGCCCGCGGCGACGCCGGACAGCGCGACCGACTTCTTGGGCTTGGGGGCGACGACGGTGTCGTTCATCGGGAGGGAGCCTTGGCGGCGAACAGTTCGTCGAGCTTGTGCTCGTAGGCGTGGTAGCCCAGGTACTCGTAGAGCTCCGCGCGCGTCTGCATCGCGTCGACCACGGCGCGCTGCGTGCCGTCGGCCCGCAGGTGGCGGTAGACGTTGAGCGCCGCCGCGTTCATCGCGCGGAACGCCGAGAGCGGGTAGAGCGCGATCGCGACGCCTGCCGAGCGCAGCTCGTCGACCGTGTAGAGCGGCGTCGCGCCGAACTCGGTGATGTTCGCGAGCACCGGCACACCCACCGCGTCGACGAAGCGCCGGTACATCGCGAGGTCGCCGACCGCCTCGGGGAAGATCATGTCGGCGCCGGCGGCGACGCAGGCGCGCGCGCGCTCGATCGCGGCGTCGATGCCCTCGACGGCGATCGCGTCGGTGCGCGCCATGATGCAGAACGACGGGTCGACGCGCGCGTCGACGGCCGCCTTCACGCGGTCGGCCATCTCGTCGGCGGTCACGATCGCCTTGCCGGGCCGGTGGCCGCAGCGCTTCGCGCCGACCTGGTCCTCGATGTGCATCGCGGCCGCGCCCGCCTTCTCGAGCGAACGAACGGTGCGCGCGATGTTGAACGCCGACGCGCCGAAGCCGGTGTCGACGTCGACGAGCAGCGGCAGCGAGCACACGTCGGTGATGCGGCGCACGTCCACCAGCACGTCGTCGAGGTTGCTGATGCCGAGGTCCGGCATGCCGAGCGAGCCCGCGGCGACGCCGCCGCCGGACAGGTAGATCGCGCGAAACCCGGACTTCTCGGCGAGGATCGCGTGGTACGCGAGGATCGTGCCGGGCACCTGCAGCGGCCGCTCGGCCGCCAGCGCATCGCGGAACTTGCGCCCGGGGCTGGTCGCCATCGCCTTAGGGCCTGTGAGCGCTACGGGGGCACTCGCGCTCATGCCGCGCTGGCCGCAGGGCTAGGCGCGAATGAGGCCATGTGCTTCCAGCACATAACGATTGAGCAACAACGCCCTGCGGCCAGCGCGACATGAGCCCTCCGGGTGATCTCATGAAACGGCCGCCCTCATCGTTGCACATCCTCGCCGTAGTGGCGCTACGGCTTGCGGTGTGCGCCTCGATGGCGGCCGTTTCATGAGTCACGCGAGCGTCCCCGTAGCGCTCACAGGCCCTTAGCCGAGGAGCGACGCGACGCCCGCGCGCTCTTCCTCGAGCTCCTTGAGCGTCACGTTCATGCGCTCGCGCGAGAAGTCGTCGATCGGCAGGTCCCGCACCATCGTGATGCGGCCGCCCTCGGTCGTGACCGGAACGCCGTACATGACGTCCTGCGGAATGCCGTAGCTGCCGTCGGACGGGATGCCCATCGTCACCCACTTGCCGTGCGAGCCGAGCACCCAGTCGCGCACGTGGTCGATGGCCGCGTTCGCGGCCGAGGCGGCCGACGAGAGCCCGCGCGCCTCGATGATCGCGGCGCCGCGCTTGCCGACCGTCGGCAGGAACACGGTGCGGTTCCAGTTCTCGTCGTCGATCATGTCCTTGACCGACTTGCCGTCGACCGTCGCGAACCGGTAGTCGGCGTACATCGTCGGCGAGTGGTTGCCCCACACGACCATCTTCTCGATCTTGCCGACCGGCACCTTCGCCTTCGCCGCGACCTGCGACAGCGCGCGGTTGTGGTCGAGGCGGAGCATCGCGGTGAACGCGGTCTTCGGCAGCGACGGCGCCGACTTCATCGCGATGTACGCGTTGGTGTTCGCCGGATTGCCGACCACGAGCACCTTGATGCCGCGCGACGCGACGGCGTCGAGCGCCTTGCCCTGCTCGGTGAAGATCTTCGCGTTCTCGAGCAGCAGGTCCTTGCGCTCCATGCCCGGGCCGCGCGGCTTCGCGCCGACGAGCATCGCGATGTCCGCGTCCTTGAACGCGACCTTCGGGTCGCCCGTGCCGCTCATGCCCGCCAGCAGCGGGAACGCGCAGTCGTCGAGCTCCATCATCACGCCCTTGAGCGCGGCCTGCACCTTGTCGACCGGCACCTCGAGCAGTTGCAGGAAAACCGGCTGGTCCTTGCCGAGCATCTCGCCTGACGCGATGCGGAAGAGCAGGCTGTAGCCGATCTGGCCGGCGGCGCCGGTCACGGCGACGCGGACGGGGGTTTTCATTCTCGGGGCTCCTGGCGCTTGGGGAGGGCGGCGGGCCGGCGGACGCGCGCTGCGGCGCAGCATCCACGAGGCCGGCTAATCCTGATTCTAGGCGCCGCGTCGCCCGAGTGTCAACGCGGTCTTATAACTGATATATGATAGAAGAGTGAGCACCGTCCACGAGGTCGCGCCGACCTTCCAGCCGCTGTGGCGGCAGATCCGCGCGCTGATCGTGCGCGACCTCGAAGCGACGGAGTGGAAGCCCGGCGACGCGATCCCGTCCGAGCTCGACCTGGCCGCGCGCTTCGGCGTGTCGCAGGGGACCGTCCGCCGCGCGATCGACGCGCTCGCCGACGAGAACCTGCTGGTGCGCCGGCAGGGCAAGGGGACGTTCGTCGCGACGCACACCGAGGAGAAGGTCTCGGTGCCGCGCTTCCTGCGCATCCGCCGCGACGACGGCGTCGACGAGTACCCGGCGAGCCGCCTGATCGACTTTCGCCGCGGCAAGGCGAGCGCCGAAGTCGCCCGCCTGCTCGACCTCAAGCCCGGCGATGCGGTGCTGATCGTGCATCGCGTGCTCGAGTTCGCTGGCGCGCCATCCGTGCTCGACGAGATCACGCTGCCGGCCGCACTGTTCCGCGGGCTCACGCGCGCGCGGCTCGACGCCTACCGCGGGTCGATGTACAGCCTGTTCGAGACCCAGTTCGGCGTGCGCATGCTGAAGGCGCGCGAGAAGCTCAAGGCGGTCGACGCTGACGCCGACGCCGCGGCGTTGCTCGAGGTCGCGCCGGGCGACCCGCTGCTCGCGGTCGAGCGCGTGACGACGACCTACGGCGAGCGGCCGGTCGAGCTGCGCCGTGAGCTGTGCGCGACGGCGCGCTGTCACTATCTGAACGAGCTCGGCTAGTCGGCGGGCGGCGGCCGGAGGCAAGGTCCGGCCACGCCCTTTCTGCTAGAATTGTGCACTGCGCACAAAAACGTCACGAAAAGGCGCATTTCCCGCGTCCCGACGTCCGTGCGCAGGACCCCGATGGCCACGCCGCGTCCCGTCGCCCGCCCGTCCCGGCCCGTTTACCTGAACCTCTTCGCGATCCGCCAGCCGCTGCCGGCGGTCGTGTCGATCCTGCACCGCGCGAGCGGTGCGCTGCTGTTCCTGGCCGGGATCCCGCTCGCGCTGTGGGGTCTCGACTTGAGCCTGCGCTCGCCCGACGGCTACGCGCAGTTCGCCACCGCGATGTCGCATCCGCTCGCGAAGCTGATGGCCCTCGCGCTCCTGTGGGCGGCGATCCACCACACGTTCGCCGGGATCCGCCACCTGCTCCTCGACGTGCACATCGGCATCGATCTCGTCTCCGCGCGCCGGTCGAGCGCGCTCGTCGTCGTTCTCGCGCTCGTCGCCACGCTGGCGATCGCGATCCGGCTCTGGTAGCGCGCGATGGTCGACCTCGTCGCCAAGCACGTCGTCGGCGCCCACTACGGCCTGCGCGACTGGCTCGTCCAGCGCATCACTGCGGTCGTGATGGTCGTGTGGCTCGTCATGTTCCTCGGCGCGCTGCTCTACAACGGCGGCTTCGACCACGCGTCGTGGCGCGCGGTGTGGGCCAACGCCTGGTTCCGCCTGGTGAGCTTCGCATTCATGGTGTCGGTGCTGTGGCACGCGTGGATCGGCGTGCGCAACATCGCGATGGACTACCTCAAGCCGACATGGCTGCGGCTCACGTTCCAGAGCGCGGTCGCCACGGCGCTCGTGCTCTACCTCGGCTGGACGATCCAGGTCCTGTGGGCGGTGGGGCGATGACGCTCCCGATCCGACGCTTCGACGCGCTGATCGTCGGCGCCGGCGGCGCCGGGATGCGCGCATCGATCCAACTCGCCGAGGCCGGATTGTCGGTCGCCGTGCTCTCGAAGGTGTTCCCCACGCGCTCGCACACGGTCGCCGCGCAAGGCGGCATCGGCGCTGCGCTCGGCAACATGGGCGAGGACAGCTGGCTCTGGCACATGTACGACACGATCAAGGGCTCCGACTGGCTCGGGGACCAGGACGCGATCGAGCACATGTGCCGGATGGCGCCGAAGGTCGTCTACGAGCTCGAGCACTTCGG
>DATBSV010000280.1:0-3132 GCA_036559685.1 Casimicrobiaceae bacterium | reverse complement strand
GTTCGAGCCGCCGGCGCCGACGTCCGCCTGCACGAGCCCCTGCCAGTTCTGCGCGAACGGCGTCGACCAGCGAACGCCGACCACGCCGTCGACCCATTGCGCATCGCCTTTGAGATCGACGCCCGGCAATGCGCCGCCGGTCAGGCCCACCGTGATGTCGAGGTTGTAGTACCGGATGCCGCCGTACAGGTCGAGGTGCGAATCGCCGCCCGCGCCGAAGTCGTAGCCGACGTTGCCCTGGACGACGCTGCCCTTCACCTGGCCGTTCACGCTCCCGTACAGGTTGGGAACGTTCGTCGAGGCGTCGGACTCGACCTTCGCATAGGTGTAGTCGCCGAACGCGGTCCAGCGGCCGTCGCGCCAGTTGGCGTTCAGCATGAAGCCGCCGAGCTTCAGGTTGTCCTCGAACTTGTTGAAGTCCAGCGAGACGCGGTCGCCGAGGCCGGAATTCCCGCCGGTGGTGCCGATCGTGCCGTCGAAGCCCGCGGCCCACAGGTACGGCGTGACACTCCATTCGGGCGCGGCTTCGGCCGCGGGGGCGAAAGCGAGCAGCCCCGCAACGACGAACGCGGCGTGTTGTTTACGAATCATGACGATCTCCTGATCAAGACGCCCAGTGTACGTCGCCGGAGCGGCATGCCCCCGCTGGGAGACGTGGCCCTCGAGGGCCGACGCCGGCTCCGCGCTAGAATGTGCCGATGAGCAACCTCGCCGTCCCGGGCCTGGGCACGTTCGCCGACGTCGCCGCGTACATGCGCGGCGTCGGCGAAGCCGCGCGCGCCGCGTCGCGTGTGCTCGCGCGCGCCGACACGGCAGCGAAGAACCGCGCGCTCTCCGCGATGGCGGCGGCGATCCGGCGCGACGCGTCGAAGCTGACGGCCGCGAACGCGGAGGACGTGCGTGCCGCGCGCGAAGGCGGCGAGGACGCCGCGTTCGTCGACCGGTTGACGCTGAAGCCCGAGACGATCGAGGCGATGGCGAAGGGCCTCGAGGACATCGCCGCGCTCGCCGATCCGGTCGGCGAGATCTCCGACCTGCGCTACCGACCCTCGGGCATTCAGGTCGGCCTGATGCGCGTGCCGCTCGGCGTCGTCGGCATCATCTACGAGTCGCGCCCGAATGTGACGGCCGACGCCGCGGCGCTTTGCCTCAAGGCCGGCAACGCGTCGATCCTGCGCGGCGGCTCGGAGGCGCTACGCAGCAACACCGCGATCGCCGCGTGCGTGCACGAGGGACTGCGCGCCGCAGGCCTGCCGGAAGCGGCCGTCCAGGTCGTCGCGACGACCGACCGCGCCGCCGTCGGCCACCTGATCGCGGACGACGAGCACGTCGACGTGATCGTGCCGCGCGGCGGCAAGGGCCTGATCGAGCGCGTCGCGCGCGACGCGAAGGTCCCGGTGATCAAGCACCTCGACGGCGTGTGCCACGTCTACGTCGATGCCGCCGCCGACGTCGCGATGGCGATCGCGATCGCCGACAACGCGAAGACGCAGCGCTACTCGCCGTGCAACACGATGGAGACGCTGCTCGTGCACGCGGAAATCGCGCGAAGCGTGCTCGTGCCGCTCGCCGACGTGTACCGAAGCAAGGGCGTCGAGCTGCGCGGCTGCGAGCGCTCGCGCAAGCTCGTGCCCGCGATGAAGGCGGCGACCGAGGACGACTGGCGGACCGAATACCTCGCACCAATTCTGGCGGTGCGCGTCGTCGACTCGCTCGACGAGGCCATGGACCACATCGCGCGCTACGGCTCGCAGCACACCGACGCGATCGTCACCAACGACCACGCGGCCGCGATGCGCTTCCTGCGCGAGGTCGACTCGAGCTCGGTGATGGTGAACGCGTCGACGCGCTTCGCCGACGGCTACGAGTACGGGCTCGGCGCGGAGATCGGCATCTCGACCAACAAGCTGCACGCGCGCGGGCCGGTCGGGCTGGAAGGCCTCACGTCGCGCAAGTGGATCGTGCTCGGGGCCGGACAGGTCCGGCGCTGAAGCTGACCCGCTTGGACCCTGTCGCCCGCGACATCCTCGCGTTCTGGTTCGGCCCGCCGCCGCGCGTCGAGCGTGCCGAGTGGTTCCGCAAGGACGACGCGTTCGACGCGACGATCCGCGAGCGCTTCGGTCCTGCCGTCGAGGCCGCGATCGACGGGGCGTTTGCGGACTGGACGTCGACGCCGCACGGCGCCCTCGCGCGGATCCTGCTCACCGACCAGTTCACGCGCAACATCTTCCGCGGGACGCCGCGCGCGTTCGCCGGCGATCCGGTCGCGCTCGAGACGGCGATGCAGGCCGTTGCCGACGGGCACGACCGCAAGCTCGAGACGTTGGAACGCTGGTTCCTTTACCTGCCGTATGAGCATTCGGAGAGCGCGGCCGTGCAGACGCGCTCGCTCAAGCTGTTCCGGGCGCTCGCCGACGAGACCGGCGTGCGCGACCCGCTGGTGTGGGCCGAGCGCCACGCCGTGATCGTGCGCCGCTTCGGCCGCTATCCGCACCGCAATGCGATTCTCGGGCGCGAGTCGACGCCCGAGGAGATCGCGTTCCTGCGCGAGCCGGGTTCTTCGTTCTGATGCCTCCGGTCATCCATACGATCGAGGTCGTCCTGGCGCTGATGCTCGCGCTCGCGGTGATCGCGGCGCTCGCGCGCCTGACGCGCGTCCCGACGCCGCTCGCGTTCATCGCCGGCGGCGTCGTGCTGTCGTTCCTGCCCGGGCTCGAGAACGTGCACCTCGACCCGGACGTGTTCTTCCTGCTGTTCATCCCGCCGCTGCTCTACTCGGACGGCTGGCTCATCCCCAAGCGAGACTTCCTCGATGTGATGCGTCCCGTGCTGCTGCTCGCGTTCGGGCTCGTGCTCGTGACCGTCGTCGCTGTCGGCTACGCGATGCACGCGCTGATCCCGCAGCTGCCGCTGGTGGCCGCGCTCGCGCTCGGCGCGATCGTGTCGCCGACCGACGCCGTGGCGACCGCGTCGATGACCGCGCGGCTCCCGCTCCCGGGCCGCATCACGCACATCCTGAACGGCGAGAGCCTGATCAACGACGCGTCGGGCCTCGTCGCATTCAAGTTCGCCGTCGCGGCGGCGGCGACCGGCGCGTTCTCGCTGACCGCCGCCGGCGGCCAGCTCGCGTGG
>DATBSV010000279.1:0-7811 GCA_036559685.1 Casimicrobiaceae bacterium | reverse complement strand
CGCGTTCCAGGGTCTGCCCGCGCGCATCTGCTGGCTCGGGCTCGGCGAACGCCATCGCGCGGGGCTCGCGTTCAACGACATGGTGCGCAACGGCGAGGTGAAGGCGCCGATCGTGATCGGCCGGGATCACCTCGACGCGGGCTCGGTCGCAAGCCCGAACCGCGAGACGGAAAGCATGGCGGATGGCTCGGATGCGGTTTCCGACTGGCCGCTGCTCAACGCGCTCCTCAACACCGCGGGCGGCGCGACCTGGGTGTCGTTCCACCACGGCGGGGGCGTCGGCATGGGCTACTCGCAGCACGCCGGCGTCGTCATCGTCTGCGACGGGACCGACGCGGCCGCGAAGCGGATCGAACGCGTGCTGTGGAACGATCCCGCTACCGGCGTGATGCGACACGCCGACGCCGGCTACGCGAAGGCGATCGAGGTCGCGAAGGCAAAGGGCGTGCGGATGCCGATGCTGCGCTGATCGGCGCGTCGTCTCGCGCGAACTCGTCGCGCAGCCATGCGCGCAGCGCCGCGACCTTGGGCGTGTCGACGTCGCGCGGCAGGCACACGAAGTAGTAGCTGCGCGGCGTCGCGACCACGACGTCGGTCAGGCGCACGAGCGCGCCGGTGCGCAGGTCGTCGACGACCAGCGACGCGCGGGCGAGCGCGACGCCCTGGCCCGCGATGGCGGTCTGGACGAGGAACGCCGCGTCCTCGAATCCGGGACCGCGCGCGGGCTCCGGCCAGTCGAGCCCGGCGGCCTCGAACCACGGCTTCCACGGCTCGTCCTCGTTGCGCAGCAGCGGGAAGCGGGCGAGGTCCGCGGGTAGCCTGGGCGGACGCGTCCCGACCAGGCGCGGGCTCGCCACCGGGAAGAACGCATCGTCGTGCAGGTGCTCGGCGTGCAGGCCCGGCCAATGGCCGAATCCGTAGCGGATCGCGACGTCGATGCTCTCGCGTGCGAGATCGACCAGCTGCATCGTCGCCGACACGTCGAGGTCGATGCCCGGCTGCGCGGATCCGAACCGCTGCAAGCGTGGAAGCAGCCATCGCGCCGCGAACGACGGTGTCGTCGTGACGCGCACGCGGCGAGGATTGGCGCGATCGGTCGCTTCGCGCACGGCGGCCCCGAGCTCGTCGAATGCGATGCGAACGCGCGCGGCGAACCGCTCGCCTTCGTCGGTGAGCCGGATGCCGCGTCCCGATCGCTCGACGAGCCGCACGCCGAGCTCCGCCTCGAGCGCCTTCAGCTGGTGGCTGATCGCGCCGTGCGTGACGCTGAGCTCGCCGGCCGCCCGCGTGAGGCTGCGCAACCGCGCGGTCGCCTCGAGGGCGCGCAACGCCTGCATCGCGGGAAGTCTCGGGGTGGCCATTTCAAGATGTTAATTCCGCTCACATGTCGTTCGCAAGACAAATCGCTAGTGCGGTCGGGAGCTTGGCCCTAGAGTGGCGTCGTCCACGAACCCCAACGGAGCCAGAACATGACAATGCCGCTCGCACATCCAGCCCATCCTGCCCTCGCTCGACCGCGATCGACGACCGCGTCCGGCTATGCGGTCGGTTCGACTGCCCCGGCCGCCAACGACGCGCGACGTCCGATCCGCCTTCCGCGCGACGATGCGTTCCTCCGCGCCGCCGCCGCGGCCGCGTCCGCCGTGGGGTCCGTCGCCTGGCTCGATGCGATCGCGCGGATCGCAACGTTCTACGGCTGACCGGTCAGTCGGACCTGGCGCCGGCGCGATACCACGCGTCGATCGCAGCGCGCTCGGCGTCGGTCATCGCGGTCAGGTTGCCGATCGGCATCGCCTTGGTGACGACGGTCTGCGCGTGAATCGGCTGCGCCTGCGCGACGATGCGCTCGGGCGTGTCGAGCACGACGTTCTTCGGCGCGGACGCGAAGCCCGCGAACGTCGGCTGGTCCGCATGGCACCCCGCACAGCGTTCGGCGACGATCCCGCGCACCTGGGCGAAGCTCGGCACGGCCGCGGCGGTTGGACCGGTCGCGGGACGCAACGCGATGAACGACGCCGCGAGCAGCGCGATCGCGATCGCCCAGAACGACGGCTTCACGACGCCGCGGTGTCGAAACGTGAAGAACAGCCGCACGAACACGCCGGCGAGCGAGATCGCGATCAGCACGAGCCACGCGTGGCGCGCGTTCGTGAACGCCGCATAGTGGTTGCTGATCATCGTGAACAGCACCGGCAGCGTGAAATAGGTGTTGTGGACGCTGCGCTGCTTGCCGCGCGCGGCGTGCGACGGGTCGGGGACGCGATCTTCGGCCTTCGCCTTCACCATCTCGCGCTGCCCCGGCATGATGACCATCAGCACGTTCGCCGCCATGATCGTGCCGAGCATCGCGCCGAAGTGGATGAACGCGCCGCGGCCCGAGAACAGGTGGGTCAGCGCATACGCGGCGAGCGTGCACAGCGCGAGCATCGCCGCGGCCAGCCACGGCTCCCTCCGGCCGAGCGGCGACCGGCACAGAAGGTCGTACACGAGCCAGCCGCCGGCGAGGAATGCGATGCCGATCGCGATGGCGGCCGGCTTCGACAGGTCGGCGACCGACCGGTCGATCAGGTAGACCTCCGCGCCGAGGTAATAGATCAGCCCCAGCAGGAAGGCGCCCGACAGCCACGTCGAGTACGCCTCCCATTTGAACCAGTGCAGCGTCTCGGGCAGCTCGGGCGGCGCGATCGCGAACTTCTGCGCGCGGTAGAACCCACCGCCATGGAGCGCCCACACCTCGCCGCCGATGCCGAGCCGCTGCGCCTCGTCGGCGTAGCGCGGCGTGCGCAGGTGAGAGTCGAGCCAGATGAAATAGAACGACGCGCCGATCCACGCGATGCCGGCGATCAGGTGGAAGGCGCGCCCGAGGAACGACAGCCAGTCGACGACGTAGGCTTCCATGCCGGGCGTCGTCGCTTCAGCTTCCGCGGTAGGTCGAATAGGTCCAGGGCGTGCAGACGAGCGGCACGTGGTAGCTGCCGCGGTCCTCGGCGATGCCGAAGTCGATCGGCACGACGTCGACGAATGGCGGGTCGGGCAGCGCGATGCCGGCCGCGCGATAGTAATCGCCGACGTGGAACACGAGCCGATAGCGCCCGCGCCGCACGGCATCGCCCTCGAGCAGCGGCTTGTCGGTCCTGCCGTCGGCATTGGTGCGCGTCGTCGCGATCAGCGTCGTTCCGCCGGGACCGATCGAGTGCAGCTCGATGCGCACGCCGGCCGCCGGCCGGCCGTGCAGCGTGTCGAGAACGTGGGTCGAGAGCTTCGCCATGTCAGCTCACCAGGTCCGCGACGCGGAGCCGCGCGATCTCGCCGATCTGGGCGATCGCGTTCGCGATCTCCTGCTCGCGCGTGTTGTGAAGGCGCGCGCGGAGCGTTCCCAGGATCGCGTCGCGGCGGTTGAGGCGCGCGCAGATCACGAACGGGAAGCCGAAGGTATCGGCATAACGCGCGTTGAGGATCGCGAGCTCGGCTTTCTGGTCGGGGGTGAGCGCGCCGAGGCCGGCCGCCGCCTGCTCGCGCGCGGAAGCCTCGGTTAGCGTGCGCGCATCGGCTTCCTTGCCCGCGAGCATCGGGTGCGCGCGGATCAGCGCGAGCTTCTCTTCGTCGCTCGACGCCTGCAACGCGCCATGGAGCGCCGACTGCAGCGTCTCGCGCGAATCGAACGGACGCTGGGCGAACGCGCGCTCGGCGATCCACGGCGAGTGCTCGTAGACGGCGCCGAACGCGGTCGAGAATTCGCGCGGTGACAAGCGGTTGACCTCATCGAGCGTGGGCACACCGCGAGGCTAACCGGAGGCTAGAATGCCCGTCAAACGGAACGGGAGCAGGCATGCGCTTCGGCAACGACATCCTTCGGCAGGCCGACGCGCTCGCGGCGTACACCGAGGACCCGCCGCGCCTCACGCGCACCTACCTGACCGCGCAGCACCGGCAGGCGGGCAATTACCTGCTCGGGCTGATGCGCGAGGCGGGCATGGAGGCGTCGTACGACGCGCTCGGCAACGTCGTCGGTCGCTACCGCGCCCAGGATCCGGCGGCGCCGATCGTGATGAGCGGCTCGCACATGGACAGCGTGCGCGACGCCGGCCGCTACGACGGGCTGTTCGGCATCCTGACCGCGATCGCGTGTGTGCGCGACCTGTCCGCGCGCGGCAAGCGGCTGCCGTACACGTACGAAGTGGTCGCGTTCGGCGACGAGGAGGGCGTGCGCTTCGGCGTCACGCTGTCGGGCAGCAAGGCGATGGGCGGCAGCTTCGACCCGTCGTGGCTCGATGCGAAGGACGCGGACGGCACGACGCTCCGCGACGCGCTCTCGGCGTTCGGCGGCGACCCCGATGGCTGGCGCGCGCTCGACCGGCGTGACGGCCGCGTCGTCGCCTACGTCGAGTCGCACATCGAGCAGGGACCGGTCCTGCTGAACGAGGGCCTGCCGGTCGGCATCGTCACCGCGATCGCCGGCGGCAGCCGCATGCGCGTCTCGGTCACCGGGCTCGCCGGTCACGCGGGTACCGTGCCGATGGGCGCGAGGCGTGACGCGCTGGCGGCCGCGGCCGAGATGGCGCTGGCCGTCGAGCGCATCGCATCGCAGCCGGGCAAGGGCGGATCGGTGCTGGTCGGCACGGTCGGCGTGATGAAGGTCAGGCCCGGCGCGATCAACGTGATTCCGCAGGACGTCGACTTCACCGTCGACGTGCGCTCCGCCGACGACGGGGCCCGCCACGCGGCGGTCGCCGAGATCCGCGCGGCGTTCGACGCGATCGCGGCGCGCCGCCACGTCAAGGTCGTCACGGACGTGTTCTACGAGCTCGACGCCGCGCCATGCGATCCGGCGCTGCAGGATGCGCTCGCCGCGTCGATCGGTCGCCAGCGCGTGCCGGTGCGGCGGCTGCCGTCGGGCGCGGGGCACGACGCGATGGTGTTCCCGCCGGTGTGCCCGATCGCGATGCTGTTCGTGCGCTGCGGCGCCGGCGGCATCAGCCACCATCCGTCCGAGACGATGACCGCGGAGGATGCCGAGATCGCGACCGCCGTGCTGCTCGACTTCCTCGAGCACTACGCGCCGCCGAAGCGATGACGGTGCAATCCACGATCGACTCGTACGTCGACGCGCACCACGACGCGCAGGTCGCGTTCCTGCGCGAGATCGTTCGCGTCCCGTCGGATACGCCGCCGGGCGACAACGCTCCCGCGGCGGAAATGGCCGCGACGCTGCTCGAGCGGCTCGGCAACGCGGTCGAACGCCACCCGGTCCCCGATGCGCTCGTGCGCGGCCGCGGGATGCGCAGCGTCGTCAACCTGATCGTGCGTCACCGCTTCGGCGACGGCGGCCCGACGATCGCGCTCAACGCGCATGGCGACGTCGTGCCGCCGGGCGAAGGCTGGTCCCGGCCGCCGTACGATGGCATCGTCGAGGACGGCCGCATGTACGGACGCGGCGTCGCGGTGTCGAAATCCGACATCGCGACCTACACGTACGCGCTGGAGGCGCTGAAGGCCGCCGAACGCGGCGGTGCGCGCCTGCGCGGCACCGTGGAGCTCCACTTCACCTACGACGAAGAGTTCGGCGGGCTCGCGGGCCCGGGCTACCTGCTCGAGCGCGGACTCACGAAGCCCGACTACGCGATCGCGGCGAGCTTCAGCTACGCGATCGTCACCGCGCACAACGGCGCATTGCAGCTCGAGGTCGTCGTGCACGGCAAGGCCGCGCATGGCGCGATGCCCAGGACCGGCGTCGACGCGTTGCGTGCCGCCAACGCGATGATCACGGCGCTCTACGCCGAGGCGGATCGCCTCGAGCGCACGAAGTCGTCGGTGCCGGGCATCGACAGCCCGACGCTGATCGTCGGCCGCATCGAAGGCGGCATCAACACGAACGTCGTGCCCGACCGTGTCGCGTTCCGCCTCGACCGGCGCATGATCCCCGAGGAGTCACCGCCCGAGGTCGAGGCGCGTGTGCGCGCGCTGATCGCGAACGCCGCGATCGCGCACCCGGGCGTGCGCGTCGAGATCAAGCGGCTCCTGCTCGCCAACGCGCTCACCCCGCGTCCCGGTCACGAGAAGCTGGTCGCCGCGCTGCGTCGCCATGGCGAGCGCGTGTTCGGCGAGCCGATCCCGTCGGTCGGCGTGCCGCTCTATGCGGACGCGCGGCTGTACGGCGAGCGCGGCATCCCGATCGTCATGTACGGCGCGGGGCCGCGCACGATCCTCGAGGCGAACGCCAAGCGGGCCGACGAGAACCTGAAGCTGGACGACTTGAAGCGCGCGACCAAGGTCGTCGCCAACGCCGTGGCGGATTTGCTGGCCTGAAAACGACGACGCCGCACCGGGCAAGCCCGTGCGGCGCGTCATCGAACCGATGGTCGGGGTGAGAGGATTCGAACCTCCGGCCTCTACGTCCCGAACGTAGCGCTCTACCAGGCTAAGCTACACCCCGAGGCCGCGGCGAAGCGCGTCAATGGCTGCGATTCGCCGAGAAAGTCGCCAATTGTAGCAGAGTCGCGGTGTCCGGCCCGGGGGTCAGGTCGGCCAAAGCCTCGCCCGCACGCCGGGCCTCGTCGCGCGCGCGGGCGGTCGCGTACGCGATCGCCCCGGAGCGCTCGAGCGCCGCGCGCACCGGCCCGAATTCGTCGAGCCGGCCGCCGCCTTCGATCGCGTGCCGGATCAGCTCGCGGTCGGCGTCGCTGCCGACCGCGAGCGCGCGGATCAGCGGCAGCGTCATCTTGCCTTCGGCCAGGTCGTCGCCCAGGTTCTTGCCGATCGCGTCGGGCTCGCCGGTGTAATCGAGCACGTCGTCCATGATCTGGAACGCGCCGCCGAGGTGCATGCCGTAGCGCGCGAACGCGTCCTCGCGCGCACGATCGGACGTGCCCAGCACGGCGCCGAGCCGCGCGGCGGCCTCGAACAGCTTCGCGGTCTTGCGCCGGATCACCTCGACGTAGCCGTCCTCGTCGAGCGTCGCGTCGCCGGCGCGCATCAGCTGCATGACCTCGCCCTCGGCGATCACGTTGGTCGCGTCGGAGAGGATCTCGAGCACGCGCACTTGACCGGTCGCGACCATCATCTGGAACGCGCGCGAGTACAGGAAGTCGCCGACCAGCACCGTCGCCGCGTTGCCGAACGCCGCGTTGGCCGTCGCGCGACCGCGACGTTGCGACGACTCGTCGACGACGTCGTCGTGCAGCAGCGTCGCGGTGTGGATCATCTCGACGACGGCTGCCAGCGTGTGCCGGTGGCCGCCGGGATCGCCGCACGCGCGGGCGACCAGCAGGAGCAGCGCCGGACGCAGCCGCTTCCCGCCGCCGCCGACGATGTATTCGCCGATCTGGCGGATCAGGACGACGTCGGAGGCGAGGCTTGCGCGGAGGACCTCGTCGACGCGGGCCATGTCGGCGCCGATCGAGGCTTTCAGGAAGTCGAGCGTCACGGTAGATGGCGATTCTAGCCGACCGTCCGCGCTCGTCCCGGCCCGCTGAACGCACTGGGCGGGCCCTTTGACAGGCGGCCCGGAAAGGCGCTATAATTCAAGGCTTTCCGTACCCGTTTAGCGAGGGTCGGAATCCAACCCCGGCAAGCACAGCTCGGAGCCCAACCATGTACGCGGTCGTAAAAACCGGCGGCAAGCAGTATCGCGTCGTCGCCGGCGACAAACTCAAGGTAGAACTGATACCGGCGGACGTGGGCGCGGAAGTGATTCTCGACCAGGTGTTGATGGTCGGCGAAGGCGAAAGCGTCCGTCTCGGTCAACCCCTCCTCTCGGGCGCCTCGGTGAAGGCGACGGTCGTTTCGCACGGCCGCGGCGAGAAGGTCAGGAT
>DATBSV010000278.1:0-9085 GCA_036559685.1 Casimicrobiaceae bacterium | reverse complement strand
CTGCGAAGGACCCATTGTATCGCCTTCGGCTTCAAGACCCCCCGGCGCTAGCGGCGCGACGCCTTCTCGTCGTGCCCCGAGCGCCCTTCGCGGCGCTCGAGCTCCCCGAGGACGTCCGCCGGCGAGAGCCCGTGGTGGGCGAGCAGCACGAGGCAGTGGAACCACAGGTCGGCCATCTCGGCGGCGACGCGGTCGGGCGCGCCGTCCTTCGACGCCATCACCGTCTCGGTCGCCTCCTCGCCGATCTTCTTGAGGATCGCTTCGCGGCCCTTGCCGAGCAGGCTCGCGACGTAGGACGACGCCGGATCGGCGCCGCGCCGCGCCTCGATCGTGGCGGCCAGGCGCGCGAGCACGCGTTCGTCGTCAGTCGCCATAGATCGTCTTCGGGTCGCGCAGCACCGGCTCGACCTCGCGCCACGCGTTGCCGTCGAGGCGCTTGTAGAAGCAGCGCTCGCGGCCGGTGTGGCACGCGATGCCGCCGTGCTGCTCGACGACCAGCAGGATTGCGTCGTCGTCGCAGTCGAGCCGGATCTCGCGCACGCGCTGGACGTTGCCCGACTGCTCGCCCTTGCGCCACAGCTTCGCGCGCGACCGCGACCAGTAGTGCGCCTCGCCGGTCGACGCGGTGCGCTCGAGCGCCTCGCGGTTCATCCACGCGAGCGTCAGCACGTGCCCGCTCGACGCGTCCTGCGCGATGGCAGGCACGAGCCCGTCGGCGTTCCAGCGAACCTGGTCGGCATACGCCATCAGCGAACCTCGATGCCGGCCGCGCGCATCGCCGCCTTCGCCTGCGCGATCGTGAACTCGCCGTAATGGAAGATCGACGCGGCGAGCACCGCGTCGGCGCCGCCGGCCGTGACGCCCTCGACCAGGTGCTCGAGCCGGCCGACGCCGCCCGACGCGATGACCGGAACGTCGACCGCGTCGGTGACCGCGCGCGTGAGCTTCAGGTCGAACCCTTTCTTGGCGCCGTCGCGGTCCATGCTGGTGAGCAGGATCTCGCCGGCACCGAGCGCGGCGACCTCGCGCGCCCAGTCGATCGCGTCCATCCCGGTCGGCGTGCGCCCGCCGTGGATGACGACCTGCCACTGGTCGACCGCGCACTGCTTCGCGTCGATCGCGACGACGATGCATTGCGCGCCGAAGTGCGCCGACGCCTCGCCGATGAACTCGGGGCGCTTGACGCCCGCCGTGTTGATGCTGACCTTGTCGGCGCCGGCGTTGAGCAGCGCGCGGATGTCGTCGACCGTGGTGACGCCGCCGCCGACGGTGAGCGGGATGAATACCTGGTCGGCGACCGCCTCGATCATGTCGTAGAGGAGGCCGCGCGTCTCGATGCTCGCGCGGATGTCGAGGAACGCGAGCTCGTCCGCGCCCTGCTCGTCGTAGCGGCGCGCGACCTCGACCGGGTCGCCGGCGTCGCGCAGGTCGACGAAGTTGACGCCCTTGACGACGCGCCCGGCGGCGACGTCGAGGCAGGGGATGATGCGCTTGGCGAGCGGCATGGCGGCTACTTGCCCGCCTTGCCGACCTCGACGGCTTGCCTGAAGTCGAGCGTCCCCTCGTAGATCGCGCGGCCGGCGATCGCGCCGACGATGCCGTCGGTCTCGTGCTGCATCAGCGTGCGGACGTTGTCGAGGCTCGCGAGGCCGCCCGACGCGATGACCGGCACCTTGATCGCGCGCGCGAGATGCACGGTCGCGTCGACGTTGATGCCGGTGAGCATCCCGTCGCGCCCGATGTCGGTGTAGACGATCGCCTCGACGCCGTAGTCCTCGAACTTCCGCGCGAGGTCGATCACGTCGTGCCCGGTCATCTTGGACCAGCCGTCGGTCGCGACCTTGCCCTCGCGCGCGTCGAGGCCGACGATGATGTGGCCCGGGAATGCGTAGCACGCATCGTGCAGGAAGCCGGGATTCTTGACCGCCGCGGTGCCGATCACGACGTAGGTGATGCCGTCGTCGAGGTAGCGCTCGATCGTGTCGAGGTCGCGGATGCCGCCGCCGAGCTGCACCGGGATCTCTTCGCCGAGGACGCTCACGATCTCGCGGATCGCGAGCTCGTTCTTCGGCTTGCCGGCGACCGCGCCGTTGAGGTCGACGATGTGGATCCGCTCCGCGCCCTGCTCGAGCCAGTGCTGCGCCATCGCGGCCGGGTCCTCGGAGAACACGGTGACCGACTGCATGTCCCCCTGCTTCAGGCGAACGCAGTGCCCGTCCTTGATGTCGATCGCGGGGATGATCAGCATGACGCGGGTGGGACGGCGGCGGTGGGTGCGCCCGTCAGGCGCGACCGTCCCAGGCGACGAAGTTGGCGAGCAACTGCAGGCCGGCGCGGTGGCTCTTTTCCGGATGGAACTGGGTCGCGAAGATATTAGCCCGCGCCACCGCGCAAGTAAACGGACCGGGATAGTCGGTCGTCCCCGCGACCACGCCCGGGTCGGACGGCGAGGGATGGTAGCTGTGCGCGAAGTAGAAGCGCTCGCCGTCGGGGATCCCGTGCCACAGCGCGTGCGCACGGTCCTGGCGCACGCGGCTCCAGCCCATGTGCGGGACCTTGAGCCGCTCGCCGCCGGGAAGGGACATCACGTCGTCGCGGAAGCGCTCGACCTTGCCGCCCAGGAGGCCGAGGCAGCGCGTCGGTCCCTCCTCGCTGGCGTCGAACAGCACCTGCAGGCCGAGGCAGATGCCGAGGAACGGGCGGTCGCGCGCGACCTCGAGGACGACATCGCGCAGGCCCGACGCGTCGATCGCGCGCATGCAGTCGGGCATCGCCGCCTGCCCGGGCAGCACGACGCGCTCGGCGTCACGCACCTCGTCCGCGCGGCTCGTCACGACGATGTCGAGCGACGGCGCCACGTGGCGCAGCGCCTTCGCGACCGAGCGAAGGTTGCCCATGCCGTAGTCGATGACCGCGATGGCGCTCATCAGGATCGTGGAACGCGGGTGACGCCGAGCAGGCCAAAGCCGCTAGAGCGAGCCCTTCGTCGAGGGGATGGCGCCGCCGGTGCGCGCGTCGTAGGCGACGGCCATGCGCAGCGCGCGGCCGAACGCCTTGAACACCGTCTCGGACTGGTGGTGCGCGTTGGCGCCGCGCAGGTTGTCGACGTGCAGCGTCGCGAGCGCGTGGTTGACGAACCCCTGGAAGAACTCGTGCGCGAGGTCGACGTCGAAGCTGCCGATCCGCGCGCGCGTGAACGCGACGTGGAACTCGAGGCCCGGGCGTCCCGACAGGTCGATCACGACGCGCGAGAGCGCCTCGTCGAGCGGGACGTAGGCGTACCCGTAGCGTGCAATTCCAGCCTTGTCTCCGAGCGCCTTCGCGAGCGCCTGGCCGATGACGATGCCGACGTCCTCGACCGTGTGGTGCGCGTCGATGTGCAGGTCGCCGTCGGCCTTGACCGACAGGTCGACCATGCCGTGGCGCGCGACCTGGTCGAGCATGTGGTCGAGGAACGGCACGCCGGTCGCAAGCTCGGCGCGGCCGCTGCCGTCGAGGTCGAGCTCGACGGCGATGCGCGTTTCCTTGGTCTTGCGCTCGACGCTTGCGCGGCGCATGGGTCGGTCGGTCGGGGCGTTCATGGCGCGGAGAGCGCGGCGATGAGGGCGTCGTTCTCGGGGGGCGTGCCCACCGTGATCCGCAGGCAGTGTGCCGTCAGCGGGTGGCCGCCGTGCAGATTCTTGACCAGGATGCCTGCCGCGCGCAATCGAGATTGCACGGCCGGGGCGTCGGGGACGCGGATCAGCACGAAATTCGCGTCGCTCGGGGTCACCTGGACGCCCGGCACCGCGGCGAGCGCCGCCGAGAGCCGCCCGCGCTCCGAGCGGATCCGCGCCACCTGCGCCTCGAGCACGTCCGAGGCGCCGAGCACGACCGGCACCGCGGCCTGGGTCAGCGCATTGACGTTGTAAGGCGAGCGCACCTTGTCGAGCTCGGCGATCCACGCCGGGTGCGCGACCGCGTAGCCGAGCCTCGCGCCGGCGAGCCCGATCTTCGAGAGCGTGCGCAGCACGACGAGGTTGGGGAACTCGAGCACGCGCGGCAGCAGCGTCGCGCCGGCGAAATCGCCGTACGCCTCGTCGACCACGACGAGCCCAGGGGCCGCGGCAAGGATGCGCTCGATCGACGCGAGCGGCAGCGCGCGTCCCGTCGGGTTGTTCGGGCTCGCGAGCCACACGAGCGAGGGCCGCTCGCGCGCGATCGCCGCGGCGAACGCATCGTCGTCCAGCGAGAAGTCGGCGCGCAGCGGGACGGCTACGTAGCGCACGCCCGAGTGCATCGCGTAGATCCGGTACATGACGAACGTGGGGTCCGGCGCCAGCACGGTCGCGCCGGGACGCGCGATCGCCGCCGTCACGATCTGGATAAGCTCGTCGGAACCGTTGCCGAGCACGATCGCGGCGCCCGCGGGAATGGGCAGCGCGCGCACGAGCGATTGCTTGACGCGCTCCCCCGCACCCTCGGGATAGCGGTTGACCGCCGCCTCGGCGACCGTCGCCGCGATCTCGCCGCGCAGCGACGCGGGCAGCGGCCACGGGTTCTCGTTCGCGTGCAGCTCGATCATCCCGGACGGCTTGTGCGTCGCGTACGCAACAGTCGCGCGGATGTCGTCGCGCACCGTCGCCGCGACGCGCGCGGCGATGACATCCCCCCGAAGCGCGCTTTGCGCGCCTCCCCCCAGGGGGCCTAGGCGACCTCGGGGCGGCCCGTCGGTCGCCGCGCTCACGATCCCACCTTGTCGGTGCGGGCCGGCGCGTCGGCCAGGCGCGCCTCGGCCGAGCGCGCGTGCGCGACCAGGCCCTCGCCGTGCGCGAGCGTCGCCGCGACCGGTCCGAGCGTCCGCGCCGCCGCGGCGCTGATGCGCAGCACGCTGGTGCGCTTCTGGAAGTCGTAGACGCCGAGCGGCGAGCTGAAGCGCGCCGTTCGGCCGGTCGGCAGCACGTGGTTGGGGCCGGCGCAGTAGTCGCCGAGCGCCTCGGAGGCGTGGTGGCCGACGAAGATCGCGCCCGCGTGGCGCAGGCGCGGCAGCAGCGCCTCGGGATCGGCGACGGCGAGCTCGAGATGCTCGGGCGCGACGCGGTTCGACACGTCGCAGGCTTGGTCGAGGTCGCGCGTCTGGATCAGCGCGCCGCGCTTCGCGAGCGACGCCGCGATGATCGACGCGCGCGGCATCGACGCGAGCCAGCGGCGCATCGACGCCTCCACCGCGTCGAGCATCGCGCGGTCGGGCGAGAGCAGGATCGCCTGCGCGAGCTCGTCGTGCTCGGCCTGCGAGAAGAGATCGATCGCGACCCAGTCGGGATTGGCCGACGAATCGGCGATCACGAGGATCTCGGAGACGCCGGCGACCATGTCGATGCCGACGGTGCCGTACACGCGGCGCTTCGCCGCGGCAACGTACGCGTTGCCCGGGCCGCAGATCTTGTCGACCGGCCGGATCGACTCGGTCCCGTACGCGAGCGCCGCGATCGCCTGTGCGCCGCCGATCGCCCACGCGCTCGTGACGCCGGCCAGGTGCGCAGCCGCGAGCACGAGCGGGTTGCGCAGGCCGTCCGGCGCGGGCACGACCATCACGATCTCGCGCACGCCGGCGACGTGCGCCGGGATCGCGCCCATCAGCACCGACGACGGGTACGCCGCCTTGCCGCCGGGCACGTAGAGGCCGGCGCGGTCGAGCGGCGTCACGCGCTGGCCGAGCCGCGTGCCGTCGGCTTCGGCGATCTCGAAGCCGCCGCCGTGCACCTTCTGCGCCTCGTGGAAAGCGCGGATGCGCCTGGCGGCCGTCGCGAGCGCGTCACGCTGCACGTCGGGCAGCGCGTCGTGCGCGTGCCGCATCTCGTCGGCACCGATCGCGAGCGCCGCGATCGACGGCGCGTCGTGCCAGTCGAAGCGGCGCGTGTAGTCGAGCAGCGCGCGGTCGCCCCGCGCGCGGACGTCGGCGACGATCGACGCGACGGCGGCGTCGACGGCGGGATCCTGCGCGCTCTCGAACGCGCAGAGCGACTCGAGCGCCGCGTCGAAGCCCGGCGCCGCGGTCGACAGCCGCCGGACGGCGGATGTCATACGGCCGCCCGCGCGGCCGCGGCCGCCGCCGCGAGCGCATCGACGAGTGGCTTCACGTCGTCGCGCTTGAGCTTGAGCGCGGCTGGGTTGACGCACAGGCGCGCGGTGATCGGCATGATCGTCTCGACTTCGACGAGGTCGTTCGCCTTCAGCGTGTTGCCGGTCGACACGAGGTCGACGATCGCGTCGGCGAGCCCGGACAGTGGCGCGAGCTCCATCGAGCCGTACAGCTTGATCAGGTCGACGTGCATGCCCTTCGCGGCGAAGTGCTCGCGCGCGATCGCGACGTACTTGGTCGCGACGCGGATGCGCGCGCCGCGCTGCACGGTGCCGACCCAGTCGTAGCCGCGCTTCGTCGCGACCGACATGCGGCAGCGCGCGACGCCCAGGTCGACCGGCTGGTAGAGGCCCACGCCGCCATGCTCGAGCAGGACGTCCTTGCCGGCGACGCCGACGTCGGCCGCGCCCCACTGCACGTAGGTCGGCACGTCCGAGGCCCGCACGATCATCAGCGAGACGCCCGCGCGCGACGTCGGCAGCACCAGCTTGCGCGACGATTCGGGATCTTCCGACGGCACGATGCCCGCCGCCGCGAAGAGCGGCAGCGTCTCGTCGAGGATTCGACCTTTCGACAGCGCGATCGTGAGCGGCATGGAGCCGGCCATTCTACCGGAGGGGCCGGCCGACTCTCAGGTGACGGCTATTGCCTCACATCGGGCGCGGACCGCGCGCGCCATGTCGACTCGCTGGTACGGAACGGATTGATGTCGACGCCGCCGCGGCGCGTGAACCGCGCTTCGACCGCGAGCTTGTTCGGCCGGCAGGCGGCGAGCACGTCGACGAAGATGCGCTCGACGCAATTCTCGTGAAACCCGGCGTGTCGCCGGTAGCTGGTGAGATACGAGAGCAGCGTGCCGCGGTCGATGCGCGGGCCGCGGTAGCGAACGATCAGCGTCGCATAGTCGGGCTGCCCGGTCACCGGGCAGACGGAGCGAAAAAGAGAGGTGTGGAGCGTCTCGTCACCGTCCCATGGCGTCGTCGCGAGCCGCGACGCGTCGGGGACGTCGGGCACGGACGCAAGCGGCGCCGCATCGATCGACGCGCCGTCGGCGCTCTCGCGCGCGAGGCCGCCGAAGGCCGGCGGCAGCGCGAGCGCGACACGCACGTCGGCACCGACGGCCTCGCCGAGGTCGCGCGCCAGCGTCGCGGCATACGCGTCGCGCGATTCGAGCCGTTCGTGGTTGAGCGAGGCAAGGTAGAGCTTGACCGACTTCGACTCGACGATGCGCGGTGAGGTCGCAGGCACGTCGATGCGCGCGACCGCGACGTGCGGCCGCCCCGCGGCGTCGAGCCACGCGCATTCCCACGCGGTCCACGCGTCGTGACCCCAGAAGGGCAGCGCGCCGGTCACGCCGATCGTCGCCCGTGCCTCGGCGCGGTCGACCGGGAACAGGATGGCGGGGTCGTAGCGCTCGGGCGTCGCGCTCGCGCGGCCGAGCGGCGAGTCGCGCAAGTCGGTCATCGGACGCGCCGAATCGTGGCGCCGAGCGCGGCCAGCTTCTCCTCGAGGCGCTCGTAGCCGCGGTCGAGATGGTAGATGCGGTCGATCGTCGTCGCACCGTCGGCGACGAGCCCGGCGATCACGAGGCAAGCGGACGCGCGAAGATCGGTCGCCATCACGTTCGCGCCGGTGAGCCGCGGCACGCCGCGCACGATCGCCGTCGAGCCCTCGACCTCGATGTCGGCGCCGAGGCGCTTCAATTCCTGCACGTGCATCATGCGGTTCTCGAAGATCGTCTCGGTGATGACCGAGGTGCCGCCGGCGCGCGTCGCGAGCGCCATGAACTGCGCCTGCATGTCGGTCGGGAACGCCGGGTACGGCGCCGTGCGCAGGCTCGTCGGCGCGAGCGCGTCCTTGCGGGCAATGCGGATCGTGTCCTTCGTCGTCGAGATCGTCGCGCCGGCCTCGGCCAGCTTGTCGATCACCGCCTCGAGCGACGAAGGCCGCGCATCGGTAAGCGTCGCCTCGCCGCCGGCTGCGGCGACCGCGGCGAGGAAGGTGCCCGTCTCGATGCGGTCCGGCATGATCCGGTGCGACGCCCCGTGCAGCCGGTCGACGCCCTCGATCACGATGCGGTCGGTGCCGGCGCCGGCGATGCGCGCGCCCATGGCGACCAGGCACTCCGCGAGATCGACGACCTCGGGCTCGCGTGCCGCGTTCTCGAGGACGGTGGTGCCCTCCGCAAGCGTGGCCGCCATCAGCAGGTTCTCGGTGCCGGTGACCGTCACGACGTCGAACCCGAAGCGCACGCCCTTGAGACGGGTCGTGCGCGCGGCGATGAAGCCGTGGTCGAGGTCGATCTCGGCGCCCATCGCCTGCAGGCCCTTGACGTGCTGGTCGACGGGCCGCAGCCCGATCGCGCAGCCGCCGGGCAGCGACACGCGCGCCTCGCGGCAGCGCGCGACCAGCGGACCGAGCGCGAGGATCGACGCGCGCATGGTCTTGACCAACTCGTAGGGGGCGAGCGGCCACTCGATGCGCGCGGCCTCGAGCGTCATGCGTCCGGCGCCGGCCTCCTCGATGCGTACGCCCATCTGCGACAGCAGCGTGCGCATCGTGCGCACGTCGTTGAGCTGCGGCACGTGCGTGAGCGCGAGCGGCTCCTCGGTCAGCAGCGACGCGCAGAGGATCGGGAGCGCGGCGTTCTTCGCGCCCGAGACCGCGACCGTGCCGCCGAGCGGCCGCCCGCCTTCGATGACCAGCTTGTCCATGCGTGGATCCTACTGCTGTTGCGCGCCGCCGCGCTCGGCCCACTCGCCGGGCGTGAGCGTGGTCATCGACAGCGCGTGGACTTCCTCGCGCATCCGCTCGCCGAGCGCCGCGTAGACGCGCTGGTGGCGCGCGACGCGAGAGAGGCCGTCGAACGCGTGCGAGACGACGAGCGCCGACCAGTGGCGGCCGTCGCCCTCGACGGCGACGTGCTCGCACGGCATGTGCGCGACGATCGACGCGCGGATCGAA
>DATBSV010000277.1:0-2274 GCA_036559685.1 Casimicrobiaceae bacterium | reverse complement strand
AACCACCAGCACGCGGTCATCGCGCTGCAGGCGATCTACGGCATCGGCCCGTCGCGCGCGAAGGCGATCGTCGCGGCCGCCGGCGTCGTGGCGTCGACCAAGATCAAGGACCTGAACGACGCGCAGATGGACAAGTTGCGCGAGCAGGTCGGCCGCTTCTCGGTCGAGGGCGACCTCCGCCGCGAGACGACGATGAACATCAAACGGCTGATGGATCTCGGCTGCTATCGCGGCGTCCGCCATCGCAAGGGGCTGCCGGTCCGCGGCCAGCGCACGCGCACCAATGCGCGTACGCGCAAGGGTCCGAAGAAGGGCCGCACGGTCGCGCTGTCGAAGGCCGCGCCGGCCAAGACGTAATCGCAAGGAACCTAGACGATGGCACAGCAACCGTCCCAGAAGCAGGCCGCCCAGGCTCGCGCGCGCAAGAAGGTCAAGAAGAGCGTGTCCGAAGGCATCGCGCACATCCACGCGTCCTTCAACAACACGATCATCACGATCACCGACCGGCAGGGCAACGCGCTGTCGTGGGCGACGTCCGGCGGCGCGGGCTTCAAGGGCTCGCGCAAGTCGACGCCGTTCGCGGCGCAGGTGGCCGCCGAGTCGGCCGGCCGCGCGGCGCAGGAGTATGGCGTCAAGAACCTCGAGGTGCGCATCAAGGGCCCCGGCCCGGGCCGCGAGTCGGCCGTGCGCGCGCTCAACGCGCTCGGCTTCAAGATCGGATCGATCTCCGATGTGACGCCGGTGCCGCACAACGGCTGCCGCCCGCCGAAGCGTCGCCGGGTCTAAGGAAGAAATCATGGCTCGATATATCGGACCCAAGTGCAAGCTCGCGCGCCGGGAAGGCACCGACCTGTTCCTGAAGAGCGCGCGCCGCTCGCTCGACTCGAAGTGCAAGCTCGACGTGAAGCCGGGCCAGCACGGGCAGAAGTCGGGCATGCGCCAGTCGGACTACGGCAACCAGCTTCGCGAGAAGCAGAAGCTGCGCCGCATCTACGGCCTGATGGAGCGCCAGTTCCGGCGCTACTTCGTCGAGGCCGCGCGCCGCAAGGGCTCGACCGGCGAGAACCTGTTGAAGCTGCTCGAGTCGCGGCTCGACAACGTCGTGTACCGGATGGGCTACGGCTCGACGCGCGCCGAGGCGCGCCAGCTCGTCTCGCACGGCGCGATCCTGGTCAACGGCAAGCGCCTGAACGTCCCGTCGGCGCTGTGCCGGACCGGCGACGTGATCTCGATCGCCGACAAGTCGAAGGCCCAGCTTCGCATCACCGATTCGCTTCAGCTCGCCGAGAAGGTGGGCTTCCCGGCGTGGGTCGACGTCGACCCGAAGAAGCTGCAGGGCACGTTCAAGGGCGCTCCGGACCGCTCGGAGTTCGGCCAGGACATCAACGAGAGCCTGGTCGTCGAGCTGTACAGCAAGTAAATGTACGACTACGTCGTCCTCGCGCGAAGCGCGTGAGGACGACGTTATCGTCGAGAAGTTTTCCGCCGAGGTCCCCGAATGCAAAGCAACGTACTGTTGAAGCCGCGCATCATCGACGTGCAAAGCATGTCGCCGTTTCACGCGAAGGTCGTGATGGAGCCGTTCGAGCGCGGCTACGGCCACACGCTCGGCAACGCGCTGCGTCGCGTGCTGCTGTCGTCGATGCCGGGCTACGCCCCGACCGAGGTCCGCATCATCGGGGTGCTGCACGAGTACTCGGCGCTGGACGGGGTGCAGGAAGACGTCGTCGACGTGCTCCTGAACCTCAAGGGCGTCGTCCTCAAGCTGCACAACCGCGACCACGTCGTGCTGAAGCTCGCGAAGTCCGGCGAGGGCCCGGTGACGGCTGCCGACATCGAGCCGAACCACGACGTCGAGATCATCAATCCCGAGCACGTCATCGCCCACCTGACGGCGGGCGGCAAGATCGAGATGGAGATCCGCGTGGACAAGGGCCGCGGCTACCAGCCGGCGACCGCGCGCGTGAAGCCGGAAGGCGGGCGCTCGATCGGCTCGATCCTGCTTGACGCGTCGTTCTCGCCGGTTCGTCGCGTGAGCTACGCGGTCGAGAGCGCGCGCGTCGAGCAGCGGACCGACCTCGACAAGCTGGTCCTCGACATCGAGACCAACGGCGTCGTCGAGCCCGAGCAGGCGGTCCGCTACGCCGCCAGCGTGCTGGTCGAGCAGCTGTCGGTGTTCGCCGACCTCAAGGGCACCGATGTGCCGGTCACCGAGCGAAGCTCGCCGCAGGTCGATCCGATCCTGCTGCGGCCGGTCGACGACCTCGAGCTCAC
>DATBSV010000276.1:0-3100 GCA_036559685.1 Casimicrobiaceae bacterium | reverse complement strand
GTCGGGTCGTGCGATGCCGCCTTGACGAGCGTCACCGGGATCGCCGGGTCCATCAGGTGGATCGCCTCGTGGCTCACCGAGCCCAGCAGGAGCTGGGTCACCGTGCCGAAGCCGTGCGTGCCCATCACGACGATGTCGCAGTGGAGCGACCGCGCGGTCTCGGCGATGACATGCGCGACGTGCCCGACGCGCACGTGCTCCTCGCCCGCGAGGCCGGCCTGGGCGAGGATCGCGCGCGCCGGCGCGAGCACCTTCTCGGCTTCGTCGCGCCGGTAGCCTTCGAGAAGCTCCTGCGAGACGTGGCGGGTGGCGTGGCCCGGAAGCCCGGGCTCGACGGTCAGCAGATGGATTTCGAGCGATTCGCGCCCATGCGCCAGCTTGACGACATGGCGGATCGCGGCGAGGGAGTTGTCGGTGCCGTCGACCGGCACCAGTGCCTTGAGCATGGCGACCTCCATCCAATAGTCACGACGTCGACTCTGGCTAAAGGTCTTGCAACGGCGCATTGGTGCGCCGTCCGCACGCCCGGGGACGTGTATTACGCCGTCCCGTGATGACGAAGGTGCGGCAAAGCTACTCCCCTTCGGCGGTGTTGCCAGCCCATCCTAATGCGCGGCGTTCCGCACGGCAAGCGCCGTGCTTGGGTAGACTACGGCCCCCCGACGGGCCGCCGCCATGATCCGCCTAACCGACCTGACGCTCGCCCGCGGCGCGAACCGCCTGCTCGAAGGCGCGTCGATGACCGTGCACCCCGGGCACCGCGTCGGCATCGTCGGTCCCAACGGCAGCGGCAAGTCGAGCCTGTTCGCGCTTTTGCGCGGCGAGATCCACCAGGACGCCGGCACGGTCGACCTGCCGCCGCGCTGGACGATCGCGCACGTCGCGCAGGAAACGCCGGCGGTCGAGCGCGCGGCCCTCGACTTCGTGCTCGACGGCGACGTCGAGCTGCGCGAGGTCGAAGCCGCGCTCGCCCGCGAGGAGCGCGAGCATGCCGCGGACGGCCACGCGCTCGCCGAGCTGCACCACCGGTACGAGGAGATCGGCGGCTACGCCGCGCGCGCGCGGGCATCCGAGCTCCTGGCGGGCCTCGGCGTCGCCGATGCACGTCACGCCGACCCCGTCGCGAACTTCTCGGGCGGCTGGCGCATGCGCCTCAACCTCGCGCAGGCGCTCGCGGCACGCTCCGACCTGCTGCTGCTCGACGAGCCGACCAACCACCTCGACCTCGACGCGGTGCTCTGGCTCGAGGACTGGCTCAAGCGCTATCCGGGCACGCTGCTCCTGGTGACGCACGACCGCGACTTCCTCGACGCGGTCGCGCAGTCGATCGTGCACGTCGACGGCAACACGCTCAGGACCTACTCCGGCAACTACTCGGCGTTCGAGCGCGAGCGCGCCGCGCACCTCGCGTTGCAGCAGTCGGCCTTCGCGAAGCAGCAGCGCCAGATCGCGCACCTGCAATCGTTCGTCGACCGCTTCCGCGCGAAGGCGACCAAGGCGAAGCAGGCGCAGAGCCGCCTGCGGACGCTCGAGCGCATGGAGCGCATCGCGCCGGCGCACGTCGACAGCCCGTTCGAGTTCGCGTTCGCGCCGTCGGGCACGCACGCGCGCCAGCTCGTGCGGCTCGAACACGCGACGTTGCGCTACGGCGGCGCGCCGCCGGTGCTCGACGCGCTCGAGCTCTCGATCCTGGCCGGCGACCGCATCGGCCTGCTCGGCCCCAACGGCGCGGGCAAGTCGACGCTCGTCAAAGCGCTCGCCGGCGAGCTCGCGCTCGCGCACGGGACGCGCCACGCCGCGCAGAACCTGGTCATCGGCTACTTCGCGCAGCACCAGCTCGAGCAGCTCGACGTCGAGGCATCGCCGATGCTGCACCTCGCGCGAATCGATCCGGGCGCGCGCGAGCAGGAGCTGCGCAACTTCCTCGGCGGCTTCGATTTCCGCGGCGACATGGTCGAGGCCCCGGTCATGCGGTTCTCCGGCGGCGAGAAGGCGAGGCTCGTGCTCGCGCTGATCGTGCGCCGCCGGCCGCAGCTCCTGATCCTCGACGAGCCGACCAACCACCTCGACATCGAGATGCGCGAGGCGCTCGCCGAGTCGCTGCAGGATTTCGACGGCGCGCTCGTCGTCGTCGCGCACGACCGCCACCTGCTCTCCGCGACGACCGACACGCTGCTGCTCGTCGACGACGGCCGCGTCGCGCCGTTCGACGGCGACCTCGACGACTATCGCGACTGGGTGCTCGCACTTCGGCGTCGGACGGATACCGACATCGCGCGCGACGACGCGCCCGACCGCAAGGCGGTCAAGCGCGCGGAGGCGCTGGCGCGCCAGAAGCGCGCCGACGCGCGGAAGCCGCTGGTCGCGAAGCGGGCGTCGCTCGAGGCCGAGATGCGCGCGCTCGAGGACGAGAAGCGTGCGCTCGACGCCTGGCTCGCCACCCCCGAGGCCTACGCGGACGACGCGAAGGAGCGGCTCAAGCCGGCGCTCGAGCGCTCGGGCGAGATCACCTGGGTGCTCGCGCGGCGCGAGGCCGCATGGCTCGAGGTCGCCGAGGCGCTCGACAGGATCGACGCGCCCGGCTAACGTTTCGAGTGGGCGCCGCGCAGCGGCGCGTCCTCTGGGGGAAGGTCAAGGATGGACATTGTCTGGTTCGTCATCGTCGGCATCGCGGCCGGCTGGATCGCGGGCGTCGTGATGAAGGGCGCGGGCCTCGGCCTCGTCGGCAACCTGGTCGTGGGCGTCATAGGCGCCTTGGTCGGCGGCCTCCTGTTCCGCGCGCTCGGCGTGTCGATGGGCGGCGGGATCCTCGGCTCGATCGCCGTCGCGGCGATCGGCGCGATCCTGCTGCTGGCGTTCGTGCGATTGGTGAAACGGATCTAATTTCGTAGCGCCTTCCGGCGCACGAGCTTCAGGCCGGACCACGTCGCGTCGACCGCGCAGACCTTGACGTCGACGAGGCCGCGCGGCAGCGCGTCCGCGCGGACGGCGTCCTCGGTCATGTCGGTCGCGACGCCGGACGCCTTTTTCGGCCACGCGATCCACAGCATCCCGGCGTCGTCGAGCTTCGGCGTCAAGCGGTCGAGCGCCTTCGCGAGCG
>DATBSV010000275.1:0-2560 GCA_036559685.1 Casimicrobiaceae bacterium | reverse complement strand
CGTCGCCGTGACGTTCTGGATGAACCACGCCGGCACCGTCTTGCCCTGCGCGTCCTTGCGCTGGCCGGTCTCCATCTCGTGGTTCATCAGGACCTTCACTTCGGTCGAGTCGCCAACGACGTTGGCGCGGATCTTCATCGGGTCAGCCATGTCAGCCTCCGCAACCGCCGAGCGTGACCTTGATCTCCTTGGAGGCCACGTAGTACTTGCCGTCGGCCTTCACGAGCGCGTAGACGTTGCTGCTCTGGCCCATCTTGATGCGCGTCGAGACCGCCGGGTCGGTGCCCGCGGGAATGTCGAACACCGCGGCGAGCATGTTCGGATTCTTCTCGACCAGGATCGCGATCGACTCGGTCCTGGGAATGCTGCTCGACACGCCGACCGGCACGACCGCGCCGTTCTCGGCGATGTCGGGCGTCGACACGAACGCGATGTCCTTGCTCTGCGCCGGCGCGCTGCCGCCGAACGCCTTGACCGTGTCGTCGAGCGAATGCGTCTCGAACGCGGCCGTGTTCCACGCCGCGCCTTGCGCGAGCGCTTCACCGGGCTTGAGCCAGCCGGCCGCCGCGACGAGCGCCAGCAGGCTCACGCCCCCGCCCGTCTTCAGAACCTCCCTGCGTCTTGCATCCATGTCGTCTCCAGGGCGTCGCATGAGAAAAGAAGGCAATTCTAGCGCGCGGCCCCCCGGGGCGGGGAATCGCGCGCTTCTAACCATATGACCTAGGGCGGCGCCCCGCCGAGGACCCAGCGCGCGAGGGCCAGCGCATCGTTCTCGGCCAATTGGGGCTGCGCCGGCATCGGCACGGCGCCCCAATTCCCCACGCCGCCGGCACGGATACGCGCGGCGAGCTTCGTCGGCGCTGACGCGTCGCCCGCGTATTTCGCGGCCACGTCGCGAAACGACGGTCCGAGGACCTTGGCGGAAACGGCGTGGCACGCCATGCATGCCGACTGTTTCGCGAGATCCGCAGGTCTGCGCGCGGCCGGTGTGCGTGTGGGCGTCGCATTTGCCGCGAGCGCGCGCGTCTGCTCGGCGAGATCACCGTGGTCAGCGCGCGCGTAGTCGGGGATGCGCGAGGCGACGCGCACCCCGGGGACGCAGTTCGTCATGCACGCGACGTTGCGCGTGTCGGGCTTGCCGTCGCGCGTCATGAAGCCGTGGTCGGTCGTGAAGCCGTCGCGGTTGGGCATCCTCACCGCCAGGATCGACGCGCGGTCGAGCGTCGCGTCGGCGGGCAGGATGTCGTTGAGGTTCAGCACGTAGGCGGTGAGCGCGTACACCTCGTCGTTGGTGAGGGTCTGCGGCGCGTTGAACGGCATCGCGCGACGGATGTAGTCGAACAGCGTCGTCGCGTGGTTGAGCTTGCTGCCGAGCGTACGCTGCGGCTGGTCGGACGCGAGCGTGCCCACACCTCCGGCGAGCGACATGTAGTCGTTGCTCTCGCCGAACGTGCCGTGGCAGCTCGCGCACTTGGCGTCGTAGATCGCCTGGCCCTCGGCGACGCTGCCGCGACCGTCGGGCAGCCCGCGCCCGTCCGGACGCACGTCGATGTCCCAGCCGGCGACTTCCTGCGCGGTCGCGGGACGTCCGAAGCCGTAGCGCGCCGGCGCGGCGTCGGCCGCGCTCGCGAACGCCAGCATCAGGACGACGCTAAAGAAGCTGGACATTGCTCACTTCCCCGGTCGCGTCGACGCGCCAGGTGTGGATCGCGTTGTTGTGGTAGATCGAACGCGTGCCGCGCACCGCGCGCAGCTGGCGGATCGTCGGCTGCACGTAGCCGGTCTCGTCGACCACGCGCGACTGCAGCAGCGCCGGGCCGCCGTCCCAGCTCCAGTCGATCCGGAAGCGCGTGAGCGACTTGGTGTGGATCGGCTCCTGCAGCTTCGCGGTGCGCCAGTTGCGCCCGCCGTCGGCCGACACGTCGACGCGCCTGACCTTGCCGCGCCCCGACCACGCGAGGCCGGTGATCTCGTGGTAGCCGCGGTCGAGGATCACCTGCCCGCCCGACGGCGAGGTGATCACGCTCTTCGCTTCCTGGATCCACGTGTACTGGCGGTGCTTGCCGCCCGGCATCAGGTCGACGTAGTGCAGCGATTCCTCGCGCGTGTTCCACGGCGTGTCGCCGAGCTTCAGGCGGCGCAGCCACTTGACGCTCGACACCCCCTGGACGCCCGGCACGAGCAGGCGCAGCGGGTAGCCCTGCTCGGGCCGCAGCATCTCGCCGTTCTGGCCGTAGCAGACCAGCACGTCGTCGAGTGCCATCGCGATCGGAATGGTGCGCGTGAGCGCCGCGCCGTCGGCGCCCTCGGCGAGCACGAACTTCGCCTTGGGGTCGACCCCCGCCTCGCCGAGCAACGTCGACAGCGGCACGCCGGTCCATTCGCTGCAGCCGATCATCCCGTGCGAGTACTGCACCGTCGGCACCGCGACGTTCGCCCATTCCATGCCCGTGTTCGCGCCGCACTCGATGAAGTGCACGCGCGACACCGACGGGAAGCGCAGGATGTCCTCCATCGTGTAGATGCGCGGCTCGCGCACCATGCCGTGGACGATCAGCCG
>DATBSV010000274.1:0-3564 GCA_036559685.1 Casimicrobiaceae bacterium | reverse complement strand
CGGCCGGCGTCCCAGCTCTGCACACGCGCGCAGTTCGGCGAGGCCGCGTACCGGGAGGCATGCCTGCGCCTCGGCGAGGTGCCGTGCATCCACCGGCAACAGTGGGAGATCGTCTACGTGCTCGCGTCGCTCGAGGTCCTTGGCGCGGTCGGGCCGGGCAAGCGCGGCGTGGTCGTCGGCGCGATCAGCGGCGCGTTGCCGGCGGTGCTCGCCGCGGCAGGCTGCGACGTCACGGTCGTCGCACCGCGCATCGAGCCGGCGACGCTCGCGAGCGCGGTCGCGCGCGGCCTGTGCAGCGAGGACGATTTCCGAACGCGCGTGGTCGTGCGGAACGACGCCGAGGCCCTGGCGCAGCAGGCGCCCGGCACGCTCGACTTCGTCTGCACGTTCGGGCTCGCCGACGCCGTGGGCTCGGTCGAGCGCGCGCTCGGCCCGCTGAAAGCGTCGTTCGCGTGGCTGCGGGCCGGCGGGGCGGCCATCCACACCGCCACGTTCAACCTGTCGTCGAACTACGGTACCATCGAGCGACGGGGCACGTGCGCCCTGCGGCGGTTCGACCTGGACACGATCGGCACCTTCGCCGCGCGGGCGGGCGTCACGATGGCGCCGCTCACGCTGTTCGACGGCGACGATCCGGTCGACGCGTTCGTCGACACGCCTCCCTACCTTCCCCAGCCCCACCTCAAGCTACGCGTGGACCGCTACGTGCTGACCTCGATCGGCCTCGCGTTCTCGCGGGCCGCGGGCTGATCCTTCGGCGATGGCCGGCGAACCCTCCGCGATCGTGACCGGGATCACCGGGCAGGACGGCGCCTACCTCGCGCAGTTCCTGCTCGCGCGCGGTTACCGCGTGCACGGCACCTACCGGCGCACGAGCTCGAGCAATTTCTGGCGCCTCGAGTCGCTCGGCGTACACGACCATCCCAACTTCTCGCTGGTCGAGTACGACCTGATCGACGCGGCGGCCGCGGTGCGGCTGATCGATCGCGCGCGCCCGCGCGAGATCTACAACCTCGCCGCGCAGAGCTTCGTCGCCGTGTCGTTCGACCAGCCCGGCACGACGACGATGGTCAACGCGCTGGGCCCGCTCTACCTCCTCGAGGCGATCCGCAGCGTCGACCCGTCGATCCGCTTCTACCAGGCGAGCACGTCCGAGATGTTCGGCAAGGTGCGCGCGACGCCGCAGGACGAGGACACGCCGTTCCACCCGCGCAGCCCCTACGGCGTCGCGAAGCTCTATGCGCACTGGGCGACGATCAACTACCGCGAGTCGCGCGGGATGCACGCGGTCAGCGGCATCCTGTTCAACCACGAGTCGCCGTTGCGCGGGCGCGAGTTCGTCACGCGCAAGATCACGCTCGGCGTCGCCCGGATCAAGCGCGGCGCGACCGAGCCGCTGATGCTCGGCAACCTCGACGCGCGGCGCGACTGGGGCTACGCGCCCGAGTACGTCGACGGCATGTGGCGCATGCTGCAGGCGCCGACGCCGGACACCTGGGTGCTCGCCACGGGGCGCACCGAATCGGTCCGCCGCTTCACCGAGATCGCCTTCGCGGCCGTGGGCATCGCGATCGAATGGCGGGGCCGCGGCGAAGACGAGACCGGCGTCGACACGTCGAGCGGGCGCACGCTCGTGCGCATCGATCCGACGTTCCACCGGCCCGCCGAGGTCGAGGTCCTGATGGGCGACCCGTCGAAGGCGAAGCGCGAGCTCGGCTGGAGCGCGTCCACGCCGCTCGAGCGCATCTGCGCCGAGATGGTCGAGGCGGACCTCGTCCGGCTCGAGCGCGGCCTGCCGTACTAGCGGAATGCCCACCCGCGCGCGAGCGCGAAGGTCACCGGCGGCACCAGCGCGATCGCAAGCCCGAGCCCGACGTACGGCGACCAGTGCTGCACGTGCACCGCGAACGCCATGATCGCCGCGTTGAGCGCGAGGCCGACGAGCTGCACGACGAGGTAGCGCGGCAATTGCGCGACCGGGTCGGCACTTGACCCGAACGTCCAGGTCCGGTTGAGCGCGAAGCCCGCCGCGAACGCGACGACGAACGCGATCACGGTCGCGACGACCGGGTCGAGCGGCGTCGTCTCCACCAGCAGCGCGAAGATCGCTGCGTGGATCGTCGTCGCGACCGCGCCGACGACGGCGAAGCGGACGAACTCGCGCGCGAGCGCCACGCCGCGCGTCAGCCGCCGGCCGGGCGGTCCGGGAAGCCGAGCCGCGCGCGCACGACGTAGAGCGGACGCGCCTTCACCTCGTCGTAGATGCGGCCAAGGTACTCGCCGATCACGCCGAGCGAGAGCAGCTGCACGCCGCCCAGGAACAGCACGACGACCATCAACGACGCGTAGCCGGGCACGTCGGCGCCGTGCACCAGCGTGCGCACGACGAGCCAGGCGCCGTAGCCGATCGCGACCAGCGCGAACAGCGCGCCGAGGAAGCTCGACACGCGCAGCGGCAGCGCCGAGAACGACACGATGCCGTCGAGCGCGAGGCGCCAGAGCCTGAGGAGGCCGTAGCGCGAGCGGCCTTCGGCGCGGTCCTCGACGTCGTAGTCGACCGTCGCGGTGCGAAAGCCGACCCATGCGTACATGCCCTTCATGTAGCGCGTGCGCTCGGGCATCGCGCGCAACGCGTCGACGACGGGCCGCGAGAGCAGGCGGAAGTCGCCCGCGCCGCGCGGCACCGGGGTCGTCGAGACGCTCGAGAACAGCCGGTGGAACAGGTCGGAGGCCACGCGGCGCGTCAGCCCGTCGGTCGCGCGGTCGCGGCGCAGCGCGATGACGACGTCGTTGCCCTCGCGCCAGCGCGCGACGAGCTCGGCGATCAGCTCGGGCGGGTGTTGCAGGTCCGCGTCGATCGGGACGACGGCGTCGCCGCGCGCGTGGTCGAGGCCGGCCGCGAGCGCGATCTCCTTGCCGAAGTTGCGCGACAGCGCGACGACGCGCACGCGCGGGTCGCGCACGGCGAGCGCGGAGAGGATGGCGAACGTCGCGTCGCGGCTGCCGTCGTCGACGAACACCGCCTCGGCCGGAACGCCGAGCGCATCGAGCGCGTCGGACGTACGCGCCCAGAACGAGGCGAGGCCGGCCGCCTCGTTGAAGCACGGCACGACGAGCGACAGGACGGGCCTATCGCCCATGGGCATGGCGTCGCTTTAGAGGATGTCCGCCGCGTGGTCCGCCAGGCGCGAGCGCTCGCCGCGCGTGAGCGTCACGTGGCCCGAGTGCGGCCAGCCCTTGAACCGGTCGACGACGTAGGTGAGGCCAGAGCTGCCTTCGGTCAAATAGGGCGTGTCGATCTGCGCGATGTTGCCGAGGCACACGACCTTGGTGCCGGGGCCGGCGCGCGTGATCAGCGTCTTCATCTGCTTGGGCGTCAGGTTCTGCGCCTCGTCGATGATCAGGAACTTGTTGATGAACGTCCGGCCGCGCATGAAGTTGAGGCTCTTGACCTTGATGCGCGAGCGGATCAGGTCGCGCGTCGCGGCGCGGCCCCATTCGCCGGCCTCGTCGTCGGTCTTGTTGAGCACGTCGAGGTTGTCCTCGAGCGCGCCCATCCACGGG
>DATBSV010000273.1:0-8600 GCA_036559685.1 Casimicrobiaceae bacterium | reverse complement strand
GGTCCCGCGCATGGTGCGCGAGGCGCTGTGGGGACTCGGCACGGTCGTGATCATCATGGGCGGCATCCTGTCGGGCGTGTTCACCGCCACGGAGTCCGCGGCCGTCGCGTGCGTCTACGCGTTCCTCGTCACGTTCCTCGTCTACCGCGACTACAAGTGGCGCGACCTGCCGCGCCTCGTCCACCGCGTCGTGAAGACCGTCGCGATGGTGATGATGCTGATCGGCTTCTCGGTCGCGTTCGGCTACCTGATGGCGTTGATGCAGATCCCGGCGAAGATGACGCAGTTCTTCCTCGGCATCTCTGACAACAAGTACGTCTTCCTGCTCCTCGTCAACATCCTGCTGTTGGTGCTCGGCACATTCATGGACCTCGCGCCGATGCTCCTGATCTGCACGCCGATCTTCATGCCGGTGATCCTGAAGCTCGGCATCGACCCGGTGCACTTCGGGATGGTCATGATCCTGAACCTCGGGATCGGCCTCATCACGCCGCCGGTCGGGCCGACGCTTTTCGTCGGGTGCGCGATAGGAAAGGTGACGATGGAGGAGGTCAGCAAGGAGCTATGGCCGTTCTATGGCGCCATGTGTCTCGCGCTGCTGCTTGTGACCTACGTGCCGGCGATCTCGTTGTGGCTGCCGGGGCTGATGAAGTGACAGCGCCAGCGCCGGGACAATAAAGGGAACGCAATTGCGGCGTCGCCACCTCCTCGCGGCCCTTCCGACTCTCGTTTTCTCACGTTTTGGTCTCGCGCAGCCACTCGATTCCGCGCGCAAAGTCGCCATACTATTTGGCAGCTCAAGGCAGACGAACGGCCAAAATTACTTCACGGCGTTTCACGAGCGCCTGACGAAGCTCGGATGGACCGAAGGCCAGAACATTGTTGTGACGCCCTACTGGGGCGAAGGCGACGCCGGCACCATGCAAGCGCATGCGGTGGAATTGGTGAGATCTCGGCCCGACGTCATCGCCGTACAAAGCGCAACCGCGCTGCGCGCGGTGAGCAAGCTTACTGCGGATATTCCTATTGTCTTCTTTGTCGTATCCGACCCGGTCGGAAACAAATTTGTGCAGAGCTTGTCCCGCCCCGGCGGCAACGTCACCGGATTCAGCCTGTTCGATTACGAAATCGTTGGCAGGTGGCTCCAGCTGCTCAAGGAAATAGTCCCGAACATCAAGCGCGTCTTGCTCCTGATGTACGTGGGCAATCCCAATTGGCCCGGATGGCTTGGTGCTAGCGAAAAAGCGTTTCGCGCGTTAGGCATCCAGCTCGTCCCTTCGCGAATCAAGAACTCGTCGGATGTCCAATCGGAGATCGCCGCGGTTGCGCGTCAAGCAAACTCGGGATTGATGGTCCTGCCTGATCCGTTCTTGGGCCGCTATCGAAAGCTGATTGTTGATGCAGCGCTCAAGCACCGTTTGCCTGCGATTTATGGCGTTGAAGCGGATGTCGAACACGGCGGCCTCATTTTCTATGGGACCGACAATGTCGATATAGCTGGGCGGGCCGCTGAATATGTCAGTCGTATTCTTCGCGGCGAACGACCGAAGGATCTGCCGGTCCAAAGGCCGAGCAAGTTTAGGCTTGTCGTCAACCAGGGGGCTGCGAAATCCCTGGGAATCGCGATTCCGCAATCACTCCTCCAGGACGCGGACAAGGTGATCTACTGACGTACCACCACCCTATGTCTGAGGCGGACTGAAGCGATTTCGACAGGCGTCGAAGCGGCCTTCCCTCACTTCGGGGGTGCGAGGTGCGGCGTGACCACGTGAATCACGCCGGCGATGTCCACGACGTAGCGCGCCGACAGGATCGCTTCGTCGGTCAGCGGGATATCGGCGCGCGCATAGCCCATCGCGACCGCGCGGCCAAGCTTGCGGCTGTAGCCCGCGCTGGTGAGCTCGCCGACGTTGCGTCCGTCCATCAGGATCGGCTCGCCGCCCCACGGGAACGCGCTCGGGTCGTCGAACGTGAACATGACGAGGCGCTTGCGCTGGCCGGCGTCGCGCTTGGCGACGAGCGCCTCGCGGCCCAGGAAGGACGCGGCCTTGTCGAGCTTGACCACGTAGCCGAGGCCGGCTTCCCACGGCGTCTCGTCGGGCGAGAGCTCCGCGCCCCAGGCGCGGCGGCCGGCCTCGATGCGCAGCGCGTCGATCGTGTAGTAGCCGGCGTCCTTCAATCCGAAACGCGGGCCGGCGTCGACCAGCGCGTCGTAGAGCGTCGCGCATTGCTCGACCGGCACGTACAGCTCGTAACCCGGGCCGCCGACGTAGCTCATGCGCGCGGCGCGCACGCGCGCGTAGCCAACGTCGACCGTCGCGACGCGCGAGAACGGCAGCGCCTCCTTGCCGAGCGCGTCGGACGACAGCGACTCGAGCAGCGCCTGCGCGTTCGGGCCCATGACCGAAATCACCGACCACGCGCCCGTCACGTCGACGAGCGAAGCGTGCTCGTCGGGCGCGATGTGGCGCTCGATTCGCGAGAAGTCCCGCGTCGCCTGGGCGGAGCCGGTCAGGAGGAAGAACTCGCGCTCGCCGACGCGCAGCACCGTCAGGTCACTCTCGAACCCCGCGCGCGCGTTGAGCATCGCCGTGTAGACCATGCGGCCGGGCGGCACGTCGAGGTCGTTCGCGCAAAGCCGCTGCAGCACGGCGAGCGCGTCGCGGCCCTTGAGCACGGCCTTCGCGAACGACGACTGGTCGAACACGACGCAGTCCTCGCGGCACGCGCGTTGCTCGTCGAGCACCCACGGCAGCCAGCCGGGCGTGCCGAGCGTCGGCGGCGGCTCCTTCGCGCCGTCGGGCAGGAAATAGTTCGCGCGCTCCCACCCGAGCTTGCTGCCGAACACCGCGCCCTTGGCGGCGAGACGGTCGTAGAGCGGCGAGCGGCGGAGCGGCCGCACCGTCTTCAACTCCTCGCGCGGCCAGCGCATCGCGTAGTGCAGGCCGAGCGACTCGACCGTGCGGTCGGCGAGGTGGCGGCGGTTCGCGTGGAACGGCGCGAAGCGGCGGATGTCGACGTCCCACAGGTCGAGCGGCGCCTCGCCGTCCACGATCCACTGCGCAACGAGCTTGCCGGCGCCGCCCGAGTTCGCGATGCCCGCTGAGTTGAAGCCCGCGCACACGAAATAGCCGCCGAGCGACGGCGCCTCGCCGAGGATGAAGTTGCCGTCGCCGGTAAAGCTCTCGGGACCGTTCAGCAGCATCTTGACCTGCGCGGTCTCGAGGCAGGGCGTGCGATGGATCGCGGCCTCCATCAGCGGCTCGAACTGATCCCAGTCCTCGCCCAGCAGCTGGAACTCGAAGCCGTCGGGGATCGGGTCGACGCGCCACGGCTTCGCGACCGGCTCGAAGCCCCCCATCACGAGCCCGCCAACTTCCTCCTTGTAGTAGATGTAGCCGTCGGGGTCGCGCATCACCGGCAGGTCGGGCGAGACACCGGGGATCGGCTCGGTGACGATGTAGAAGTGCTCGGCGGAGTAGAGCGGCACCTCGACGCCGGCCATCGCGCCGAACGCGCGAGCCCATTGGCCGGCGCAGTTGACGACGACGTCGCAGTCGATCGCGTGCGCGTCGCCGTCGACGAGCACGTCGACCCCGCGTACGCGTCCATCCTTCGTCCGCACGCCGGTCACGCGCGCACCCTCGACGATGCGCGCGCCGCCCATGCGCGCGCCGCGCGCCAGCGATTGGGTGAGGTCGGTCGGATTGGCCTTGCCGTCGCCCGGGATCCACACCGCGCCCGACAGGTCGTCGGTGCGCAGGATCGGTGCGCGGCGTCCCGCTTCCTCGGGCGAAATGAACTCGAACTCGATGCCGAAGCTCTTCGCGCGCGCCATCTGGCGCTTGAAGAGCGTGAGGCGCTCGGGCGTCTTCGCGACGTTGAGCGAGCCGCATTGCTTCCACCCGGTCGCGAGCCCGGTCTCCTTCTCGAGCGTCGAGTAGAGCTCGATGCCGTAGCGGCTCATGCGCGTCGCGTTGCGCGTCGCCCGCAGCTGGCCGACGAGTCCGGCCGCGTGCCACGTCGTGCCGCACGTGAGCTTGCCCTGCTCGAGCACCAAGACGTCGCGCCAGCCGAGCTTGGTCAGGTGGTACGCGGTCGAGCAGCCGGCGATGCCGCCGCCGACGACCACCGCGCGCGCATGCGAAGGCAGCGATGCAGTCATAGTCGCAACGCGGCGACGCCGGCGACGACGGTCGCCGCGCCGACCATCCGCTTCCAGCCAAAGCCTTCCTTCAGCACCCATGCGCCGATTGCGGCGGCGAACAGCACCGAGACCTCGCGCAGCGCGGCGACAACCGCCACCGGCGCTTGCGTCATCGCCCACAGCGCGATGCCGTAGGCGGCAAGGCTCGCCGCGCCGCCGGCGATCCCGCGGCGCCAGCGCGCGATCATGTAGTCGTGCGCGACGCGTCCGCGCGTCGCGTAGATCCACGCAAGGTAAGGCAGGCCTTCGAGGAACATGAGCCAGCAGACGTAGCCGGCCGCATTGAGCGACGCGCGCGTTCCCGCGCCGTCGACCAGTGTGTAGAGCGCGATGATCAGCGCGTTGGCGAGCGCCCAGGCGGCGGCGACGCCGGTGTGCCGGCCCCCGGCGTACCACGCGATCACCAGGATGCCGAGCGAGATCAGCGCGATGCCGGCGAGCATCGTCGCCGTCGGATGCTCGCCCAGGAACACGATGCCGAGCACCGTGACGATCAGCGGTGCGACGCCGCGCATCAACGGGTACGCGAACGACAGGTCGCCGCGCCGGTACGCGCCGGCCAGCGTCACGTAGTAGCCGAAGTGGATGACCGCCGAGACGACCATGAAGGGCCACGCGGCGCGGTCGGGCGTGCCGACGAGCGGAAGCAACGCGAGCGCGACGATCGAGCCGCCGGCGACGATCAGCGCCGTGTCGAGCAGCGGCTCGCCGCCCGACTGCTTGAGCATCGCGTTCCACAGCGCGTGCAGGAATCCGGCGCCGAGGACGGCCAGCGTCACCGGCAGCGTGATCTCGGCGGCGGGCACGTCAGGCTACGTTCGGCTTGCCCTTCGACCAGCGCGGGCCGCGGTCGCCGCCCTCCGCGGGCCCGCCCTCGGCCGACGGGGTCTTGAGCCGCGTGTGGGCGAGCACGCCGGCCTCCTCGAGGATCGGGTAGGCGATCGAGCAGACGTGCGAGTTGATGCGCTTCATGTCCGAGATCAGGTCGAGGTGCAGCGAGGAGGTCTCGATGCTCTCGACCGTGTTGCCCGCGAGGCGGGCGAGGTGCGTGTCGGCGTAGGCGCGCTCGAGGTCGCGGAACAGCACCTTCTGCGCGAGAAGCTCCTGCGCGCTCTTGAGATCGCCGTTCAGGAACACGCTCATCCCGAGGCGCAGGTTCGCGACCAGCCGCGTGTGCAGGTCGCAGATCTCGGCCATGCCGGCGACGGAAAAGTTGCGGCCCTTGTCGATCTTCTTGTCCTGGATGTCGGACAGGATGCGCTCGATGATGTCGCCGACCTGCTCGAGGTTGATCGTGAACGACACGATGTCGGCCCAGCGGCGTCCCTCGCGCTCGTCGAGCGACTCGCGCGAGATCTGCGTCAGGTACAGCTTGACTGCGGTGTAGAGCGAGTCGACGGTGTCGTCCATGTCGCGCAGCTGGCGCGCGAGCGTACGGTCGTTGGTCTTCAGCACCGTCAGCATGCCGGTCAGCATGTGCTCGATCGTGTCGCCGATGCGGATCGCCTCGCGCGCGGCGTTGGCGATCGCGAGCGGCGGCGTGTCGAGCGCGGAAGGGTCGAGGTGGCGCGGCTTCGACGGGTCGTCACTGGTCGGCCGGGTCGGCAGCAGGCGTTCGGCGACGCGGGCGATCCGGTCGGTGAAGAAGATGAACGTCAGCGCGATGCCGATGTTGAACAACAGGTGGAACGCGACGACCTCCTGGCCGGCGTCGAGCGTCATCGACTCGACCAGGCGCAGCAGCGGATTCACCAGCGGGATCGCGATGACGACGCCGATCAGCTTGAACAGGAAGTTGCCGAGCGTCACGCGGCGCGCCTCGGGCGGCGAGCGCAGCGTCGACAGCATGCCGAGCGTGCCGCTGCCGAGGTTCGCGCCGAGCACAAGGCCCAGCGCGACCGGCGGCGCGATCACGCCGAGCTGGGCCAGCGCGGCGACGAGCAGCACGACCGCGAGGCTCGAGTAGCAGAGGATCGTGATCAGCGCGGCGACGAGCACGTCGAGCAGCACGTCGCCGGTGAGCGAGGCGAACAGCACCTTGACGCCGGCCGCGCTGACGATGGGCTGCGCCGCGACGCGGATCCACTGCAACGCGAACAGGATGAGGCCGAGGCCGATCAGGATGCGGCCGAAGCGGCCGACGCGCGTCGCCTGCCGCGCGAGGAACAACACGACGCCGGAGAAGATCAAGAGCGGCGCGAGCCACGACAGGTCGAACGAAAGCACGACGGTCACGATCGACGTGCCGACGTCGGCGCCGAGCATCACGGCCAGCGCGCTGGTCGTCGTGATGATCCCCTGGCCGGCGAACGCGGCCACGATGAGCGCCGTCGCGGTCGAGCTCTGGATGAGCCCGGTCACGCCGACGCCAGCGGTGAACGCGGCGAAGCGGTTCTTCGCGACGCTGCGGCGCAGGATCCGGCGCAGGTCGCCCCCGTACAGTCGCAGGATCGACGTGCGCACGATGTGCGTGCCCCACACCAGGAGCGATACGCCGGCCAGCAGGTTGAGCAGGGTCTGCACTAGTGTTTCCCCGCCTTTCCGACTTCGGCGAGCGACGCGTCGAGGATGTCGAACGCGCGATCGAGCTCTTCCCGCGCGATGACGAGCGGCGGCGAAAGCGCGATCACGTTGCCCTGGCCGACCTTGAACGAGAGGCCGCGCGCGAGACAGCCGTACATGACGCGCTCGGCTTCCTCGCGGGCCGGCGAGCCGTCGCCGCGGTTGAGCTCGAGCCCCAGCAGCAGGCCGACGCCGCGCACGTCGCCGACGATGGGATGGCGGTCGGCGAGCGCATGCATGCGGTCGAGCGCGTGCGCGCCGAGCTCGAGCGCGCGCTCGCACAGGCGCTCGTCGGCGATGACGTCGAGCGTCGCGAGCGCGGCCGCGCACCCGACCGAGCTCTTCTCGTGCGTGTAATGGCCGAGCGCGCGGTCGCCCGCGACGTCGAGGTCGCGACGCGCGATGAGGGCGGCCATCGGGAACACCGCGCCGCCGAGCCCTTTGCCGAGGACGACCATGTCGGGAACGATTCCGTAGCGTTCGAAAGCGAACATCGTGCCGGTGCGGCCGAGGCCGATTGGGACCTCGTCGAGGATCAGGAGCGCGCCGTGGCGGTCGCAGGCCTCGCGCAGGCGCTTGTAGTACGCAGGCGGCGGGATCTGGACGTCGGTGCAGCGCACCGTCTCGACGATGACCGCGGCGACGTCCTGCTCCTTGTCCAGCACGTAGTCGACGTAGTCGGCGCAGCGCGCGTCGCAGGCGCCGCCGCAGCCGAACTTGCACGCGCGCGGATCGCACGGCGGCACGTGCTCGGTGCCCGGCAGCAGCGGACCGATGTCGCGGCGGAACGCCGCTTCGCCGCCGACCGAGATCGCGTCGAGCGAGGCGCCGTGGAACGCGTCCCACATCGAAATGGTCTTGTGCCGCCCGGTCGCGACGCGCGCGAGCTTGAGCGCCATGCCGATCGCGAGCGTGCCGCCCGGGGCAAGCAGCACCTTGCCGAGCGGGTCGGGTGCGAGGGTGCCCAGCCGTTCGGCGAGCTCGACGGCCGCCTCGTTGGTGAATCGGCGCGGCGAGAACGGCAGCGTGTCGAGCTGGCGCTTGACCGCTTCGATGACACGCGGGTGGCGGTAGCCGACCTGGTGGACGTTGTTGCCGTGGAAGTCCATGAACCGGCGACCGTCGACGTCGGTCAGCCAGATGCCCTCGGCCTCGACCAGCGCGTCGAAGCAGGGCGTCGACAGCGACTGGTGCAGGTAGGCGGCGGCGTCGCGGTCGATGAGGTCGCGCGTCGCGCCGCGCACGTGGTCGCGCTCCCACGCCCGGCGCAGCGGCGAAAGGTTGACGTCACCCTCGCTGGTGTCGGGCGCCGGCTCGTCCTTTACCACGGCAGCGAATAGGTCTTGACGTTGGTGAAGCTCTTCATCGCCTCTTGCACGCCTTCCTTGTAGCCGAGCCCCGAGTCCTTGATGCCGCCGAAGGGCGTGAGCTCGAGCCGGTAGCCGGGCACCTCGCGCACGTTGACCGTGCCGACGTGGAGCTCGCGCACGAGCCGCGTGATCACGTCGAGGCGGTTGGTGCACACCGACGAGGATAGCCCGTAGGCGGTACCGTTGGAAATGGCGATCGCATGGTCGAGGTCGCGGAAGCGGATGACCGGCGACACCGGGCCGAAGGTCTCGGTCTTCACGACGTTCATCTCGGGATCGACATGGTCGATCACGGTGGGCGAGTAGACCGCGCCGCGACGCTCGTTGCCGACGAGGAGCTTCGCGCCGTGCGCGACGGCATCGTTCACGCGCGCCTCGAAGTTCTTCGCGGACGCCTCGTCGATGACCGAGCCCATCTCGAGCGCGTCGTCCATCGGATCGCCGTAGGTCCACGCCCGCGT
>DATBSV010000272.1:0-1709 GCA_036559685.1 Casimicrobiaceae bacterium | reverse complement strand
GCTCAGTCGTTATGTGCTGGAAGCACATGGCCTCCTTCGCGCCTAGCCCTGCGGCCAGCGCGGCACGGGCGCGAGCGTCCCGGTAGCGCTCACAGGCCCTAGGTCGCGCCCGTTCCCTTGGCCTCGCGCGGCCGATCCGGCGTCCAGCCGAGCCGGCACGCGACGTACGCGGCCGACGTGTACGCGTAGTGGAACTGGTGGAACAAGATCGCCCGCAGCGCGAACCAGATGCCGTTGGCGCGGTAAAACAGCGTCACCAGGTTAAGGTTGAGGCCGATCGCAGCGGCGAGCAGCGCGAGCGGGATCCACCAGCTCAGGAAGCCCATGCCGAAAGTGAGCACGGAGAGCAGGAACCCCCACGCGATCGCCACGCGCACCCATTCGAGCGGCGAAATCCGCAGCGCATCCGGCACGCGGTGATCCCCGAGCAGGCGCACGTACGGGACGGTGCGCTGGAGGATGTCCGTCCGTACCATGTCCGCGAAATCCCACGACTTGAGGTGACGCGCCTGCAGGTCGGGCTCGAGGCGAATCATGAAGCCGCGCCGGCGCAGGCGCACGCCGAGCTCGATGTCCTCGATCGACGGCTTCGGGTACCGCTTCGCATCGAAGCCGCCGATCGCGCGGAACGCGGCGGTGCGCACGGCGCCGCACCCGGCGAAGAAGGTCTCGCGCTCGCGCCCCGAGCGCACGTGGTGGTGACGATGCGCGAGGTTCTTGTATTGCGACAGGAAGTTGGTCGCCGCCGGGAACTCGTCGTAAGCGCCGAACACCGCCGCCGCCTTGGTCCGCTCGAACGCGTCCTTCAGCACGCGCGCGCCGTCGGGATGCACGACGACGTCGGCGTCGACGAACCAGATCACGTTGCCCTTCGCCAGCGCGGCGCCGACGTTGCGTCCGCCGGCCGGGCCGAGGCGGCCGCCCGACGGCACGACGCGCGCGCCGGCCTCCTTCGCGATCCACGCGGTCGAGTCGGTCGATCCGTCGTCGACGACGATCAGCTCGAGGATCTCGCGGTCCAGCAGCAGGCCGACCAGCGGCGCGAGCGCCGAGTCCAGCGTGCGCTCGGCGTTGTACGCCGGAACGACGACGCTGATCACCGGTTCGAGCGATTCGGCCACTGCCCCTCCACTGACTATGGCCGCATGCTACCGCGGAGGGCGCCTGACGCGGTGACCACGGGCGACGCACGGTCGAGACGGTAGAATCAATGGTTTAGCGCTACGCGACCCGGCGTCATGCTCACGTTCCAGCAGGTCATCCTTCGACTCCAGGAGTACTGGGGCTCGCGCGGCTGCGCGCTTTTGCAGCCCTACGACATGGAAGTCGGCGCGGGCACGTCGCATACCGCAACGTTCCTGCGCGCGCTCGGCCCCGAGCCGTGGCGCGCCGCCTACGTGCAGCCGTCGCGCCGACCCAAGGACGGCCGCTACGGCGAGAACCCGAACCGGCTGTTCCAGCACCACCAGTTCCAGGTCGTCCTGAAGCCTTCGCCACCCGACATCCTCGACCTCTACCTCGGCTCGCTCGAGGCGCTCGGCTTCGACCTCGCGAAGAACGACGTGCGTTTCGTCGAGGACGACTGGGAGAACCCGACGCTCGGCGCGTGGGGGCTCGGCTGGGAGGTGTGGCTGAACGGCATGGAGATCACGCAGTTCACCTATTTCCAGCAGGTCGGCAGCCTCGACTGCAACCCGATCACCGGCGAG
>DATBSV010000271.1:0-17274 GCA_036559685.1 Casimicrobiaceae bacterium | reverse complement strand
GATCGGATTCTGGTTCATCACCAGCTTCATGATGGCCGACGTCGCGGCGACCTATCCGGAATTGACGGTGCTGCGGCTGTTCGGCGCCGCGCTCGTCGGCCTCGCGCTGACGGCCGCGATGGTCGTCATCACCGAGTATTACACGGCTACCGAGTATGCGCCGGTGCGCCATGTCGCACAGGCGTCGACCACCGGGCACGCGACCAACATCATCGCGGGGATCGGCGTGTCGATGAAATCCACCGCGTGGCCGGTGCTCGCCGTGTGCGTCGCGATCTGGGCCTCGTTCTGGCTCGCGGGTCTCTACGGCATCGCCATCGCGGCGACATCGATGCTGTCGATGGCCGGCATCATCGTCGCGCTCGACGCGTACGGCCCGATCACCGACAACGCGGGCGGCATCGCCGAGATGGCCGACCTGCCCGACTCGGTGCGCGCGATCACCGATCCGCTCGACGCCGTCGGCAACACGACCAAGGCGGTGACCAAGGGCTACGCGATCGGCTCGGCCGGCCTCGCGGCGCTCGTGCTGTTCGCCGACTACACGCACGCGCTCGAGCGTGTCGGCCTGTCGGTGTCGTTCGACCTGTCGAACCCGAAGGTGATCGTCGGCCTGTTCCTCGGCGGCATGATCCCGTACCTCTTCGGCGCGATGGCGATGGAAGCCGTCGGCCGCGCGGCCGGCGCGGTCGTGCACGAAGTGCGCCGCCAGTTCCGGGAGATCAAGGGCATCATGGAAGGCACGGCGAAGCCCGAGTACGGCGTCGCCGTCGACATGCTGACCAAGGCGGCGATCAAGGAAATGATCGTCCCGTCGCTGCTGCCCGTGCTCGTGCCGGTCGTGGTCGGCCTCGTGCTCGGACCGCAGGCGCTCGGCGGCCTCCTGATGGGCACGATCGTCACCGGCATCTTCGTCGCGATCTCGATGACGACCGGCGGCGGCGCGTGGGACAACGCGAAGAAGTACATCGAGGACGGTCACCACGGCGGCAAGGGCAGCGACGCGCACAAGGCGGCGGTGACCGGCGACACCGTCGGCGATCCGTACAAGGACACCGCGGGCCCGGCGGTCAACCCGCTCATCAAGATCATCAACATCGTCGCGCTGATGATCGTGCCGCTGCTCGCCACGTGGGGTCTTGGCAGGGCGACCCCGCCGGTGATGCCGGCGACGCCGCCCGCGGTCTCCGCGCCCGCCCCGGCAACCGCGGCGCCGGCGGCACCCGCGGCGACGCCTGCCCCGGCACCGCAGAAGTAACGACACCCGACGCGCGGCAGCCCGGCGCGCACGACCGACGGCAGCGGCGAACCCGCTGCCGTCGTCGCTTGATGCGATGATGCTTCGCACGGAACGACGATGAGCGACCTCAAGACCTATCCCGAAGGCACGCCGTTCACGGGCAGGATCGGCCGTACCGCCTCGACGTCCGAGGCCGCGTGGCCGCAGCCCGTGCGCGCGCGCCCCGGCGCGCCGAACGTACTCGTGTTCCTGCTGGACGACGTTGGCTTCGCGCAACTCGGCTGCTACGGCTCCGACATCCGCACGCCGACGTTCGACCGACTCGCGGCCGGCGGCCTGCGCTACCGCGATTTCCATACGACGGCGATCTGCTCGCCGACGCGCGCGTGCCTGCTGACCGGGCGCAATCATCACTCGAACGGCGTCGGGATCATCCAGGAGATGGCCACCGGCTTCCCGGGATACAACGGCATGGTGCCGCGGGAGAACGGTTTCCTGTCGGAGATGCTGCTCGCGCAGGGCTACGCGACGCTGGGCATCGGCAAGTGGCACCTCACGCTCGCGAGCGAGTACGCCTCCGGCGCGTCGAAAGCGCGCTGGCCGCTGTCGCGCGGCTTCGAGCGTTTCTACGGCTTCCTCGGCGGCAAGACGAACCAGTGGGCGCCGACGCTGGTGCACGACAGCCATTACATTGACCCGCCGCGCACGCCTGACGAGGGCTACCACCTCAACGCGGACCTCGCCGACCAGGCGATGCAGCAACTCACCGACCTGCGCGGCATCGCGCCCGGCAAGCCGTTCTTCATGTACTACTGCCTCGGGGCCGGGCACGCGCCGCACCACGTCGAGCCGGAGTGGATCGAGAAGTACCGCGGGCGCTTCGATCACGGCTGGGACCGCTGGCGCGACGAGGTGTTCGCGCGCCAGGTCGCGATGGGCATCGTACCGTCGGGCACGCGCCTTTCCCCGCGACCCGAATGGGTCAAGCCGTGGGAGAGCCTGTCGGCGGATGCGCGCCGGCTGTACGCGCGGCAGATGGAGGTCTATGCCGCGTTCCTCGAGCAGACCGACCACCACATCGGCCGCGTCGTCGATTTCCTCGCGCAGCAGGGGGAGCTCGACAACACGCTCATCCTGCTGGCATCGGACAACGGCGCGTCGGCCGAAGGCGGCGAGCACGGCTCGTTCAACGAGAACCAGTTCGTCAACCGCGTCGAGCCGACGATCGAGCAGAACCTCGCGCACCTCGACGAGTGGGGCGGCGTGCGGTCGTTCCCGAACTATTCGTGGGGATGGGCGTGGGCCGGCAACACGCCGCTGCGCCGCTGGAAGCGCTACCTGCACCAGGGCGGCATGAGCGACCCGCTGATCGTGCATTGGCCTGCCGGCTTCCGCGCGCGCGGCGAGATACGCAGCCAGTATGTCCACGTCGTCGACATCGCGCCGACGGTGCTCGAGGCCCTCGGGCTAGCGCCACCGCCCGCGCTCAACGGCGTGGCGCAGCGCCCGCTCGAGGGCGTCAGCTTCGCGCACACGTTCGACGACGCCGCCGCAGCGTCGCGCAAGGACGTGCAGTACTACGAGATGATCGCGTCGCGCGCGCTGTGGGCCGACGGCTGGAAGGCTGTCGTCGAAGCGCCGCAGGGCGCGCCGATCACCGAGGAGATGCTCGACGCGCAACGGTGGGAGCTCTACCACGTCGCCAGCGATTTCGCCGAATGCGAGGATCTTGCGGCCAAGCATCCCGACAAGCTCGCCGAGCTCGTCGCGCGATGGTGGGTCGAGGCCGAGAAGTACAACGTCCTTCCGCTCGACTCGCGCATGCAGCTTCGCATGGGCGAGCGCAAGCCGGGCACGGTCCCGACCGGCAACCGTTACGTGTACCTGCCGGGCGGCGCGCCGCAGTTCGAGTACACGGCGGTCAACGTGAAGAACCGCTCGCACACGATCAGCGCCGAGGTCGTGATCCCCGACGGCGGCGCCGAAGGCGTGCTGCTCGCGCACGGCAGCTGGTTCGCCGGCTATTCGCTCTACGTGAAGGACGCGCGCCTGGTCTACGTGCACAACTGCATGGGGCTGGCGGAATACCGGATCACGTCGACCGAGGCAGTTCCGACCGGAGCGGTCGTGCTGCGCTTCAGGTTCACGCGCACCGGCGAGCACTGCGGTCGCGGCACGCTGTACGCGGGCGATCGCGTCATCGGCGAAGGCGAGATCCCGCGCACGGTCCCGCACGTGATCGAAACCTCCGGCGAAGGCCTGTGCTGCGGCTACGACAGCGGGCTGCCGGTCACCGACGACTACCGCGCGCCGTTCCGCTTCACCGGCCGGATCGCGCAGGTCGTCGTCGAGCTCGATGCCGCGGGCGCATCGGACGCGGCGGGCGATGCCGCGCTGCGCGCCGTCCTGACAGATCACTGAACGATGCCGGACCGAAGGGAATGACCATGACGAGAACGCTCTTTGCCGTGCTGATCACGATCGCGGCCACGCTGGGCTGGGCGGATGTCCAGGCGCAGCCGTACCCGAACCGTCCGGTCAAGATGATCGTGCCGTATCCGGCGGGCGGCAACACCGACATCGTCGCGCGGATGTACAGCCAGAAACTGGCCGAGCGCCTGGGACAGCCGGTGGTGATCGACAATCGCGGCGGGGCGGCCGGCACGCTCGGCATGGGCATCGCCGCGAAGTCGCCCGCCGACGGATACACGCTGGTCATCGGCGACCTCGGCTCGCTGGTGATCGGGCCGCTCGCCAATCCGAGCGTCGGCTACGCGCCGCAGAAGGATCTCGCGCCGATCAGCCTCGTCGCGGCGGTGTCGATCATCATTTCCGCGCACCCGAAGTCGCCGGACAATTCGATTGCGGACTTCATCGCGCGCGCGAAGGCCCAGCCGGGCAAGCTCACGTACGGGACGGGCGGGATCGGCGGTCCCGGGCACCTTGCGTTCGAGCAGCTCCGCGCGATGACCGGCATCGACGTCGTGCACGTGCCGTTCAAGGGCGGCGCGCAGGCGATCACGGGCTTGCTGGGCGAACAGGTCGACGTGGTCATCGACGGCACCGCGATGGCGGCGGTCAAGGGCGGGCGCCTGAAGGCGATCGCCGTGTCGGGTCCGCGGCTGCCCGCGCTGCCCGACGTTCCGGGCATCGGCGAGTCGGTCGCCGGCTACGAGTTCACGAACTGGTGGGGCATCCTTGCGCCCGCCGGCGCGCCCGCCGACGCGGTCAAGCGCATCAACGACGAATTGACGGCGATCGCGGCGATGCCCGACGTCGTCGAGAAGCTGCGCGACCTCGGCCTCGCGGCGCGGAGCAGCACGACAGCGCAGTTCGCCGAGCTGGTCCGCGCCGAGACCGAGAAGGTCACGCGCATCGTCAAGGACGCGGGCATCAAGCTCGAATAGAGTTCGGGGCATGGAACTGCGTCTCGACGGCAAGGTCGCCCTCGTCACCGGCGCGTTCGGCGGGCTCGGCCGCGACTTCGCGCTCATGCTGGCGCGCGCCGGCGCCGCGGTCGCGCTCGCGGGCCGGCGCATCGGCGAGGGCCGCAAGCTCGCCGAGGAGATGCGGCGCGACGGCGCGCGCGTCGACGCGTTCGCGATGGACGTGACCGACCGCGCGAGCGTCGACGCGGCGGTCGAGCGCGCCGAGACCGCGCTCGGGCCGCTCGACGTGCTGGTCAACAACGCCGGCATCGCGATCACTCGGCCGTTCCTCGACCTGACCGAGCGCGAGTGGCACGACGTGATGGACGTCAACCTCGACGGCGCTTTCCGGGTCGCGCAAGCGGTCGCGTTGCGGATGCGGGCCGCGGGCAAGGGCGGCAGCATCGTCAACATCGCGTCGGTGCTCGGCGAGCGCGTCGCCGCGCAAGTCGCGCCCTACGCGACGTCGAAGGCCGCGCTCGTTCAGCTCACGCGCGCGATGGCGCTCGAGCTCGCCCGCGACGGCATTCGCGTCAACGCGCTCGCGCCGGGCTACATCCTGACGCCCATCAACCGCGACTTCTTCGCGACCGAGGGCGGGCAGGCCCTGGTCAAGCGCGTGCCGCAGCGCCGCCTCGGCCGCGTGGAGGATCTCGAGGGCCCGCTGCTCCTGCTCTGCTCCGACGCGTCGTCCTTCATGACCGGCGCGACGGTCGCCGTCGACGGCGGCCACGCGGTCACCTGGCTCTGAAGGACGACGCCGATGGATTTCACGCTCGATCCCGCGACCGACGCGATCCGCCGCCGCGTGCGCGCGTTCGTCGACGCGCATCTGATCCCGCTCGAGGCCGATCGCGCGAACTATGATGAACATGAAAACCTGAGCGAGGACGTGCTCCAGGCGATGCGTGCGAAGGCACGGGCCGACGGCCTGTGGTCGCTGCAGATGCCGACGTCGCGCGGCGGCGGCGGCCTGTCGTTCGTCGCGATGGCCGCGTGCTACGAGGAGATGAACCGCTCGATCTTCGGCCCGGCGACGTTCAACAGCGCCGCGCCCGACGACGGCAACATGATGGTGCTCGATCGCGTCGGCACCGACGCGCAGAAGACGCGCTGGCTGCAGCCCATCGTCGACGGCGCCGTGCGCAGTTCGTTCGTGATGACCGAGCCGCATCCGGGCGGGGGCTCCGACCCGTCGATGATCCGGACGACGGCGACGCGGCGCGGCGAAAAGTGGGTCGTGGACGGCCACAAGTGGTTCATCACCGGCGCGGCCGTCGCCGCGCATTTCCTGCTGATCGCGCGTACCGGGGACGATCCGCGCAAGGGACACACGGCATTCATGTTCCACCGCGACCAGCCCGGGTGGACGCTCGAGCGCCGCATTCCGATCATGGGGCCCGAGGAGCACGGGGGCCACGGCGAGCTATTGTTCGACGGTCTCGAGATCGCCGACGAGAGCCGCCTGCTCGGCGTCGGCGAGGGCCTCAAGGTCGCGCAGATCCGGCTCGGACCCGCGCGGCTCACGCATTGCATGCGCTGGCTGGGGCTCGCGCGCCGCTCGCTCGAGATCGCGGGTGCCTACATCGCCGAGCGCGAGAGCGGCGGCAAGCGGCTGGGCGAGCGCGAATCGGTGCAGCTCCTGATGGGCGACGCCGCGATGCGCGTGCGCACCGGGCGGCTGCTCGTGATGCACGCGGCGTCGAGGCTGGACGCGGGCGCGATGGCACGGAACGAATTGTCGATGGCGAAGGTGCACGTCGCCGACACGCTGCACCAGGCCGTCGACACCGCGATCCAGCTATGCGGCGGGCGCGGCTACTCGAAGGACACGCCGCTCGAATGGATCTATCGCTACGCGCGCCAGGCGCGGCTCGTCGACGGCGCCTCGGAAGTCCACCGCACGGTCGTCGCGCGCCATCTCGCCGAGGACGCCGGCGCGTTCTTCGACTGGAACCACCTCGACCTTCCGAAGCGGTCCGCGAAGGCGTGATCGGCGCCTAGCGCGTGCGCGGGGCTTCGGGACGCGGCTTCAGCAGAGCCGCGAGCTCCGGCGTGCAGTCGCGGCCGTTCGAACTGCCGCGGCAGTCGGTGTCGACGCGGCCCTCCTCGAGGTCGTCGTGCGCCTGACGCATCACCGGCGTCGTTTCTGCGGGCGCATTCGCGCGCTCGTCGCGCTCGTGCGGAAGGCTCGGCATCGGCGCTTCGCCGCCGTCGGTCGCGGGCCGCGCGCCCTGGTCGGGCAGCGGCGGTGATGCATATCCCCGGGGACGCCGGCGGATCCACGTCACGGGTGCACCTCGGGGTTGCGCAGGCTCGGCGCGGGCGCGTCGATCAGTTGCGGCACCGCGATCGGATCGAAGTCGGTCCAGTCGCCATCGACGACCGTGCCGTGCGCACGCTCGATGTTGTCGGCGCCGCGATCGCGCAGCGCGCGAATCGCCTCGTCCTCGCGTCCGTCGGCGAGCACGCCGACGATCACGCCCGACGCGCGGCGCAGCGGCTGCTCGTGGTGCGTGTCGTCGGTCGCGTTCATCGCGCCCGCCAGCGCGCCGACGTACGCGCCGGTCGCCGCGAGCGCCGCGACGCCGAACGGTCCGGTCGCCATTGCCGCGAGGCCCAGGCCCGCGCCCGCCGCGGCGCCGGCCATCGCGCCGCCCGCAGCGTGCTTGGCTTCGGGGTCGGCGTGTTCGTCGCCGCCGATCTCGGTCAGGTCGTGGCGGCCCGGCGGATTGTTGAAGAACACGCTGATCGCGTCGTGCGCAAAGCCATGCTCGACGAGTCGCGCCTTGACGGCGTTGGCGTCGTCGAACGTGTCGAAGCGGCCCGCGATGATCGTGCCCGATCGCACTGCGACGGTATCGTCCATGGTCAGCCCGCCGCCAGCGGCACCGCGCCGACGTGCGACGGCGCGCGGCGGCTCGGCAGCGGCTCGCGCGTGAGCGCCGTGATGTCGCGCCAGTCGCCTTCGGCGCGCTCGATGCTGCGCGCGCCGGTGGCGCTCAGGACGTGGATCGCGTCGTCGTCGCGGTCGGAATCGCCGAGGTGCACGGCGACGGTCACATGGACCGGCCGGCGCACGCCGCGCCCGCGACCGAGGTCGACGAACACGCGGATCGAGGATTGCGGGAAGCCGCACGCCTCGAGGCGCTCGCGGCCTTTCTCGGCCGCCTCGAACCCGTCGTAACGACCAGCGATGATGGTATCCACGTGAGCCTCCATGGGATGTCGGGGCGAGCATGAAGCCGCGACCGTTCCCGGCGTATCGGCCCCCCGCGCGCCCCTCTGTCGGCCATCGCCCGACAAGCGCGGAGCGCTAGAATCCCGGGATGCGATACGGGCGCACCCTCCTCGCGGCTGCGATCCTCGCGGCCGGTTCCGTGCACGCGCAGGTCCCGCCCGCGCCGGAAGGGGCGAGCGGCTGGACCGACAAGAAGCCGGTCGCGGCGCGCCGCTTCCTCGCAGCGACCGCGAATCCCCATGCGACCGACGCGGCATACGCGATGCTCGCGCGCGGTGGCAGCGCCGTCGACGCGGCGGTCGCCGCGCAGATGGTGCTGGGACTCACGGAGCCGCAATCGTCGGGGCTCGGCGGCGGGGCGTTCGTGCTCGTGCACAGCGCGCGCACGCACAAGTTGCACGCGTACGACGGCCGCGAGACCGCGCCGGCGGCGGCGACCCCCGAGCGGTTCCTCGACGCGGGCGGCGCGCCGCGTGCGTTCCGCGACGTCGTTGCGACCGGGCCCGCGGTCGGCGTGCCCGGCACGTTGCGCGTCCTCGAGCTCGCGCACGCGAAGCACGGCAAGCTTCCGTGGTCCGACCTGTTCGCGCCCGCGATCGCGCTCGCCGAGCGCGGCTTCGACGTTTCGCCGCGTCTGGCTGGCGCCATCGCCGGCGATGTGAACCTCGCGCGCGATCCCCACGCGTCGAAGTACTACTTCGGGGCCGACGGCAAGCCGCTCGCGGCCGGCGCCGTTCTGCGCAATCAGGCGTACGCGGAAACGCTGAGGACGATCGCGCGCGACGGCGCAGGGGCGTTCTACCGCGGGCCGATCGCCGACGACATCGTCGCGACGGTCGCCGGGAACGCGACGCGTCCGGGCGACATGACGCTCGCCGATCTCGCGGGGTACCGCGCGATCGAGCGAACGCCGCTCTGCGGCATGTACCGGCGCTATCGTGTGTGCGGGTTCCCGCCGCCGTCGTCGGGGGCGACAACCGTGCTCGCGATCCTCGGCCTCCTCGAGCCCTACGACATCGCGTCGATGGGACCGAATTCGTTCTGGAGCGTGCATTTCCTGAGCGAGGCCGGTCGCCTCGCGTACGCCGATCGCAATCGCTACGTCGGCGACCCCGCCTTCGTCGACGTGCCCGCGGGCATCGTCGATCCGAGTTACCTCCGCGAGCGCTCGATGCAGATCCGCACGACGTCGAGCCTCGGGCGCGGCGTGGCCGGCGAGCCGCCGCGACGCGTTGACGAGCGCAAGGTCGCCGCGGTTGCCGCCGACGCGGTCGAGCCGCCGTCGACGTCGCACGTGTCGATCGTCGACGCCGACGGCAACGCGGTCTCGATGACGACGACGATCGAAGACGGCTTCGGCACACGCATGCTGACCGCCGGCGGCTTCCTGCTCAACAACGAGCTCACCGACTTCTCGTTCGCGCCGGTCGCGGACGGCGCGCCGATCGCGAACCGCGTCCAGGCCGGCAAGCGGCCGCGCTCGTCGATGTCGCCGACGATCGTGTACGACGCGGCCGGGCGCGTGCACCTGATCGTCGGATCGCCGGGCGGCTCGGCGATCATCAACTACGTTGCGAAGACGATCGTCGCGGTGCTCGACTGGAAGCTCGATCCGCAGGCGGCCGTTGCGCTGCCCAACGTCGGCAGCCGCAACGGGCCGACCGAGCTCGAGCAGGGGACTCCCGCCGCCGAGCTCGCGCCGCGCCTTCGTGCGCTGGGCCATGAGGTCGCCGTGATCACGCAGACGAGCGGCGCGCAGGCGATCCAGCGCACGTCCACCGGCTGGATCGGCGGCGCCGATCCGCGTCGCGAAGGCACGGTGCGCGGCGAATGAGCCGCGACATCGCGCTTGCGTCGGCGCACCGTATCCTGATCGTCGGCGGCGGCGCCGGGGGCCTGCCGCTCGCCGCGTCGCTCGGCGGACGCTACCGGCGCTCGCATCGTGCCGCCGTGACGCTCGTCGATCCGTACGCGACGCACGTGTGGAAGCCGCTGCTGCACGAGGTCGCGGCCGGGCGAATGGACGCGGACTCGCACGGCGTCGACTATCCGGCGCTCGCGCACCGCCACGGCTTTCGCTTCCGCCAGGGCGCGATGCTCGCGCTGGACCGTGCCGCGCGCACCATACGCGTCGGCGCGGTCGTCGACGCGGAGGAGGGCGTCGTGCTCCCCGAGCGAACGATCGAGTACGACACGCTGGTGCTGTGCGTCGGCAGCGAGTCGAACGACTTCGGCGTGCCGGGCGTGGCGGCGCATACGATGACGATCGACACGCCGCCGCAGGCCGAGCGGTTCCACCGCCGCCTTCTTGCCGCGAGCGTGCGCGCCGATGCGCGCCGCAGTGCTGGCGGCGCGGGTGTGGTCGAGATCGTGATCATCGGGGCGGGCGCGACCGGCGTCGAGCTCGCGGCCGAGATCCGCCAGACCACGCGCGCGCACGCGACCTACGGGCTCGACCATCTCGACCCGGTGCACGACATCCGCATCACGATCCTGGAGGCGGCGAAGCGCATCCTGCCGCCGCTCTCCGAGAGGATCGCCGTCGCCGCGACCGAGCTCCTGCAGAAGCTCAACGTCGACGTGCACGTCGACGAGAAGGTCGTCGAGGTGACCGACGACGCGGTGCAGACGGCGAGCGGTCGACGCTACCCGGCCGACCTCGTCGTCTGGGCCGCCGGCATCCGCGCGCCGGGCTGGCTCGCCGGGCTGGGCCTCGCGACCAACCGCGCGAACCAGATCGTCGTCGCGCAGACGCTGCAGTCGACCGCCGATCCGGACATCTTCGCGCTGGGCGACTGCGCCGCGTGCCCATGGCCCGCGGCGGGGCCCAACGCCATCGTGCCGCCGCGCGCACAGGTCGCGCACCAGCAGGCGACGCTGATGGTCAGGGCGATGCGCGCGAGGCTCGAGCGCAAGCCGCTGCCGGTGTTCAGGTTCCGCGACTACGGATCGCTGGTGTCGCTGGGCGAGCTGTCGGCCGTCGGCACGCTGATGGGACGGCTGATCGGGGGCAGCCTCATCGTGCAGGGCCTGATCGCGCGTTGGATGTACGCGTCGCTCTACAAGATGCACCAGGTTTCGCTGTTCGGGGTCGTGCGCGTCGCGCTCGACACGTTAGGCCGTCTGCTGCGCGGCGGCATCGAGCCGCGCGTCAAGCTGCACTGATGAGCGCCGAAGGGCCGTCCCGAGGCGCTCGCCCCCTCCGTCATGGAGGGGGTGCGCGACGCCGCGCAGCGGCTAGCCTGGGGGAGGTCCTCTGACCGAGCTCATCGCCGCGACGGTGCTGCTGATCCTCGTGACCGACCCGTTCGGCAACGTGCCGCTCGCGGTCGCCGCGCTGCGCAACGTGCCGCGCGAGCGCCGGATGCGCGTCGTGCTGCGCGAGTGCCTGATCGCCTACGTGCTGCTGCTCGCGTTCCTGTTCGGCGGCCGCTCGTTCCTCGCGCTGATGCAGCTCTCCGAGGCGTCGCTCTCGATCGCCGGCGGCGTCATCCTGTTCCTGATCGCGCTGCGCATGGTGTTCTCGCATCCCGAGGGCGTCTTCGGCGAGGCGGGCGGCGGCGAGCCGTTCATCGTGCCGCTCGCCATTCCGGCGATCGCGGGACCGTCCGCGCTTGCGACGGTGATGCTCCTGGCGTCGCGCCATCCGTCGTCGCTCGCGACGCTGGTCGCCGCGCTGTCGATCGCGATGGTCGTGATGCTCGTCGTGCTGCTCGCCTCCGACCGCGTGCAGCGCGTGATCGGCGAGCGCGGCGTCGTCGCGATGGAGCGGCTGACGGGGCTCGTGCTGACCGCGCTGGCGGTCGAGATGCTGCTGTCGGGGCTGCGCACGTTCGTCGCGCAGCTCCCGCGCTGAAACCGCCAGCGGCCGTCGCGGCCGCCGGCGCGCACGGCGACGCTACTGCTTGTCGCCCTCGAACATGATGTTGAGCGAGATCTCGTCGCCGATCGACGGGATGCCGGTCTTCATGCCGAACTCCGAACGCTTGATCTTTCCCACGGCGTTTCCGCCGCACCGGTCCTTGCGCGGCGGCGTGTTCTGGACGCACTTGAAGCGCTCGAACGTGAGTGTCACCGGCTTGGTCGCGCCGAGCAGCGTGAGGTTGCCCTCGACCGACGTCGGGAACTCGGGACCGAAATGCACAGCGGTCGACTTGAACGTCATGCGCGGGAATTCGGCGACGTTGAAGAAGTCGGCCGAGCGCAGGTGCTCGTCGCGCGATCGGGCGCGCGAGCCCTTGTCGTTGTCTCCGGTCGTGACCGACGCGGTCTCGATGTTGAACTCGACGGCGCCGGTTTTCGCCGCGCGGTCGAGCGAGAACGTGCCCGAATTCTTGTCGAAGCGGCCGTAGATCGTCGCCAGGCCGAGATGGTCGAGCGAGAAGTTCGCGAACGAGTGGTACGGATCGACCCCGTAGTTCTCGACCGCGGAATGGGCGGACAGCGGGAGCGCGGCGGCTACGGCGATGATTAAGACCTTAAGTTTCACGGGCACCTCCATCGGTGGTTCACGAAAATCCCCCGCGGGCGGCGAACCACGCGGCGAGCACTGGAATGGCCGCCGCGACGAGCGCGACGACGCCGAAGACGATCGAGCGCGCCCAGATGCCGCCGTTGGCGACCGAGGGCAGGAGCACGAACGCGGGTACGAGGACCAGCGCGGGCAGCGCGTACCAGGGCAGCTGCGCGAGCATGAACGTGCCGGCCGCGCCGAGGGCGACCGGGACCGCGATCGACAGCGCGCCGAGCGCGCCGGCGGCGATCGGCTCGCGTCGCGCGAGCTGCACCAGCATCATCGCGCCCGCGCCGGCCGCGATCGTGATACCGGCCATGAAGTAGCCGATCGAGGCCGACAGCAGCGCCGCGATGCCCGCCGCGAGTCCCAGCCCCACGCCCGACGTCCCGGTGCGCAACCCGTCGTCGCGCAGGCGCAGCATCAGCGCGACCAGCGCCGCGACGAACAGCGCGACGCCGCCGCCCATCATGACCGCTTCCTGCGTGGTGCGCTGGGCGAGCACGGACTGGAACGTCCAGAGCGACGCCGCGCCGAAGCCGACCGTCGCGACCGCGTTGGCGACGCGACCCGCGCCGGTCCTGTCGATCGCGATGCCGATGACCGGTGCGAGAAGCGACAGCAGGACCACCTTGCGACCCGCCGTCAGCGGAACGAACGAGAAGCCGGTCGTCTGGGCGACGAGCGTGACGCAGGCGGCGACGACGGCGAGCCACGCGTAGCGGGTGCCGCGCAGCGCGAAGCCGACGGCGAGAGCGACGACCAGCGGCGCGATCCCGGCCTGGAAGGCGGGGTGCTGCAGCCACTCGCTCATCGCGCCGGCTCGGGGAGGTCACGTTCGGTCGAAAGCATGCCAAATCCTCCTCTAACAGTGCCGTGTCGGAAACTATTCCCGGGCTGCCCGTGCGGGCAGCGCGCGATTCTAACGCGGGGCGTCATCCGGCTTCGCCGGCGGCGGTGACGATCCAGCCCGCCTCGCGGCGAACCGCCTGCGCGCGAACGAGCTCGTCGACGATCATCGCGGCGAGCGCGTCCACGCTCATCCCGAGCACCGCGTCGTTGACGTCGCGGAAGAACGGCACGCGCGCGACGAAGCCGGCGACGTCGCCCTCTCGCATGCGCCGGCGGTGCAGCAGGCTGAAGCCGAAGATGGCCTTGACGGCGTAGCGCGCGATCCTGACGTCGTCGCTCTCGAGCGACGCGAGGCGGCCGTACGCGAACGCCAACGCGTCGCCGACGTCGTCGAACGGCTCGCCGTGGCCCGGGATCACGACGCGCGCGTCGAGCGACGCGATCAGGTCGAGCGTCGCGCGCGTTGCCGGCATCGCGCGCGCGTCCATCGCGCGCGGCATGACGAAACCGAATCCGCGTCGCCACAGCGCGTCGCCCGAGATCAGCACGCGATGGTCGGGATTGAAGAAGACGAGCGCGCCCATGTCGTGGCCGGGCGCGGCGAGCGCCCGCCATTCGAGGTCGCCCCACCGATGCGCGGTGCCGGCGTCGATGCGCTCGTCGACGTCGAAGCGGTCGACGTGCTGGTCGGCATAGTCGTACAGCAGCGTCTTCTGGTCCCACGCGTCGAAGTTCGGCGCCTCGGCCGCGGGCACCGCGATCGGGCAGCCATACCGCGACGCGAGCGCAGCGTTGCCGCCGACGTGGTCGGAATGGCCGTGGGTATTGACGATCTTCGCAAGCGGCTCGCCGGCGAGGCCCCGAGGGCCTGCGACGAGCGCGAGCGTCAGCGACGCGTGCGTGCCGTAGCCGGTGTCGACGAGGACGTGGCCGTCCCGGCTTCTGAGCAACACGTGGTTCGCCGACAGCCAGTCGCGCACGAACACGTGCACCGACGAAGGCAGCGACACCGGGGCCATGGCGCATATTACCCGTCGAATCCGGCGCATTTCGATAGGTCGGCGCGAGCATCCGTTGTGATCGCACCTCCCGGGGGCCACGATGATCGGCATCCCGGATGGAGGCGCCCATGACGACGCGTTGGTGGAAGGTGGCGATGATCGTATCGATGCTTGCGGGGCTCGCTGCCGGCGCGCAGGCCGCGCCGCCGACGTTCCGCGTCTCGCAGGTGTTCACGACGATCGACGGCAGCACGCAGTTCGTCGAGCTCACCGAGTTTGCCGGCCTCAACGGCCAGCACCAGTGGAGAGGCTTGACGCTGACCATGACTTTCGGCGACCGCGTCCGGACCTTGACGTTTGACGAAGACCTGCCGACGGCGGCGACCGCGCACATGACCGTCGTGCTGACGACGTTTGGCTACTACGACTTCGCGGCACTCGCCAAGGACGGAGCCGAGCGCGCGCCCGCCTTGTTCGACCTGTCGGGCGGAACCGCTTTCTACTACGGCGCCCCGGCGCGCTTCCTCGATCCGCGCGGCGGCACGCTCGATTTCGCGGGCGTCGACAAGGTCGCGTTGCCGGCGTTGCCGGTCGACGGCCTGCGCTCGTACTACCGCGACGGGACGCCGGCGGCGGCGAGCTACCCGAACCGTTGCGAGACGGGGCCGTGTGGGCGTTCGCCATTCTCGGTGCAGGCGACGCCAATCTACGAGTTCTACCACGCCGGCATGTTCGCGTTCCTGCCGACCGTCGACGCGCTCGAGATCGAAGCGCTGCTCGACGGCCGCGTGCCGGGATGGCGGCCGTCGGAACAATTCTTCACGGTCCGCGCGGCGCCGAAGGACGGATTCGATGCGCCCGTGTGCCGCTACTACACGCCCGGCGGGGGCCATGTGCTGTCGGCGTTCGCGAGCGAATGCGCGCTGCTCGGCGCGCCGGGCAGCGGCTTCATCCTGGAAGCGGCGGCGGCGTTCTACGTCGCGCTGCCGGACCCGGCCACCGGCGCGTGCGCCACGGGTGCGCCGGTCTACCGGTTCTGGAACTCGGCGAACGGCGCCGATCACCGTTACACGCTATTCGGCAAGACGCTCGATCTCTCGGTAGGGCCGTTGCAGGGTTACGTGCGCGAAGGCTACGGGCCCGACGGCGTCGCGTTCTGCGTGGACAACTACTTCGACGACGGGTTCTGAGGGCGGCCGCGCTAGGCCAGCTGCCCGAGGAACCCGCGCACCAGCGCGACGCGATCGGCGAGCGAGGGTGCGGCGCGGTCGATGCGGACGCGATCGGGACCGGCGAAGCGCGTGCGGCCGTCGCGCTGCATGTGGAGGATCAGCTTGCCGGCGTCGAACGGCGGTTCGGGCACGAATTGCACTGTCGTGCGCTCGGGGCCGGCGTCGACCTTGCGCACGCCGAGCGGCTTCGCGGCGAGCCGCAGCCGATGCGACTCGACCAGCGCGCGCGCGGGATCGGGCAGCGGGCCGAAGCGGTCGACCAGCTCCTCGATGATCGCGTCGATCGATTCCGCGTCCTCCGCGGTCGCGAGGCGCTTGTACAACACCAGTCGCTCGTGGATGTCGCTGCAGTAGTCCTCCGGTAGCCGCGCCGGGACGTGCAGCTGGATCTCGGTCGTGACGCCGAGAGGCTCGGCGAGGTTGGGCTCGCGTCCGGATCTCAGCGCCGACACGGCGGCCTTCAGCATGTCGGCGTAGAGCTGGAAGCCGACCTCGGCCATCTCGCCCGACTGCTCGTCGCCGAGCACCTCGCCTGCGCCGCGGATCTCGAGGTCGTGCATCGCGAGGTAGAAGCCGGAGCCCAGGTCCTCCATCAGCTGGATCGCCTCGAGGCGCTTCCTGGCCTGGGCAGATAGAGCCTCTTCGGGCGGCGTCAGCAGGTACGCGTAGGCCTGGTGGTGCGAGCGGCCGACCCGACCGCGCAGCTGGTGGAGCTGCGCGAGGCCGAACCGGTCGGCGCGCTCGATGATGATCGTGTTCGCGGTCGGCACGTCGATGCCGGTCTCGATGATCGTCGAGCACACGAGCAGGTTGACGCGCTGCGCGTAGAAGTCGCGCATTACGCGCTCGAGGTCCCGCTCGCCCATCTGGCCGTGCGCGACGGCGACGCGCGCTTCCGGCACGAGCGCCACGAGGCGCTCGGCCGTGGTGCGGATCGTGTCGACGTCGTTGTGCAGGAAGTAGACCTGGCCGCCGCGCTTCAATTCGCGCAGCGCCGCCTCGCGCACGATGCCCGACGAATACGGCGTCACGACGGTCCGGATCGCGAGCCGGCGCTGCGGCGCGGTCGCGATGACCGAAAAGTCGCGGATGCCCTCGAGCGACATCGCGAGCGTGCGCGGGATCGGCGTCGCGGTCAGCGTCAGCACGTCGACCTCGGCGCGCAGCCGCTTGAGCTTCTCCTTCTGCCGCACGCCGAAGCGGTGCTCCTCGTCGATGATCACGAGGCCGAGGTTCTTGAACTTGACGTCCGGCTGGATCAGCCGGTGCGTGCCGATCACGAGGTCGATGCGACCCTCGGCGAGTCCTTCGAGCGCGGCCTTGACCTCCTTCGGCGAACGGAAGCGCGACAACTCGGCGATGCGCACCGGCACGTCGGCGAAGCGGTCGGAGAACACCAGGAAGTGCTGCTCGGCGAGCAGCGTCGTCGGCACGAGCACCGCGACCTGCTTGCCGCCGGCGAGCGCGACGAACGCGGCCCGCAGCGCGACCTCGGTCTTGCCGAAGCCGACATCGCCGCACACGAGACGGTCCATCGGCTTGCCGGACTTGAGGTCGTTCAGCACCGCCTCGATCGCCGCCTGCTGGTCGGGCGTCTCGTCGAAGCCGAAGCCTTCGGCGAACGCGTCGTAGTCGTGCGCCTTGAACTCGAACGCGTGGCCCGTGCGCGCCGCGCGCTGCGCGTAGAGGTTCAGGAGCTCCGCGGCGGTGTCGTGCGCCTTCTGGGCGGCGCGCCGCTTCGCCTTCTCCCACTGGCCGCTGCCGAGC
>DATBSV010000270.1:0-15467 GCA_036559685.1 Casimicrobiaceae bacterium | reverse complement strand
CAGCACGTCGGCGTCGAGCGCGCACGCGAGCGTGACGCGGTGGTCGTTCCCGTCGCGCGCCCAGTGCCGGTCGCTCATGCAAAGGCCATGCACGGCGACGACCAGTGTCGTCGAAGGTCGCGCAACGCGCGCCGCCAGCGTGTCCGGCGCGACGTCGACCGCCTCGCCATCGCGACGCAAGCGCATGGGAATCGCCAGCGGGTTGCCGGTCGCCGCGAGATGGTCGCCCAGGACGCCGTTGAGCGCGGCGACGAGCGCGTCGCGTCGCGGAGTATCCGGAATCTCGCGCACGAGTGGCGCGAGCTGCTCGAGGATCGCGTCCATGCTCGCGCCGACCGCGCGCGTGACGCCGCGGATCGCGCGGTAGACCTGGCCCGTGACGCGATCGACGGCATCGCCTGTCGCGCCCGTGAGTCGGACCGGCGCACGCGCGATGCGGCCGTGGAGCGCCTCGACGAGGTCGGTGAGGCCAAGCGTCGCGTCGACGGCGAGCCGCCCGACGCCGCGCAGGTCGCGGACCGGATGGCGCGAGCGGCGCGTGCCGGTCAGTGCAGCGGCCCGGACGGCGCCGGCGTCGCGGCCGGCGGTGCGGCCGAGGCGTGGTGGCAAACGATGCGCCAGCCGGTCGGCGTGCGCATGAACACATTGGTGGCGACCGCGAGCCCGCGCGGGCTGCCGTCGGCGAGGAACACGTGCTCGATCGCGCTCTGCACGGCCAAGCCGACCGTGTCGATCGCGATCGGCTGCTCGAGGCGGAACTTGAGGCGTGCGTCGCCGGCGAAGAGCTGCTCCCACGCGTTGCGGATCGCGTCGTAGCCGACCAGGCGCTGCGCGCCCGGATGCACGCACACGATCTCCTCGTCGTCGGCCCACGTCGCCATCATCGCGTCGAGGTCGCGCGCCTCGAACGCCTGGTAGAACGCGGTCGCCGCGTCCTGGGGCGTCGTGTAGATCGGCGGAGTACGTGCTTTGGCCATCAGCTCATCGGCATCGTCGAGCGCGCGAGATTGTAGACCAGCTCGGGCGACAGCTCGCGCATGCAGCGGAAATGTCCGAGCGGGCACTCGCGCTTGAAGCACGGGCTGCATTCGATCTCGATGCGCGCGACGCGGGCGAGCGGCGACAACGGCGGCGTGTAGATGGGCGAGCTCGAGCCGAACAGCGCGACGAGCGGCGCGCCGACGGCCGCGGCTGCGTGCATGAGCCCCGAATCGTTGCTGACGACGACCGCCGCGGCCGACATCAGATCGATCGCGGTGCCGAGATCGGTCTTGCCGGTCAGGTCACGCAGGCTGCGCGCGCTGTCGCCGGCGGCGGCGATCACCGCGTCGGTGGCCATCCGATCGTTCGGCGAGCCCAGGATCCACACGCGCGCCCCGACCTCGATCAGCCGGCGCGCAAGGTCGGCGAAATGCGTCGGCGGCCAGCGCTTCGCAGGGCCGAACTCGGCGCCCGGGCACAGGATCGCGACCGGGCCTTCGCCCTTGAGGCGCAGCGCGCGGATCGCGGCGTCGCGGTTCGCGGTGTCGGGCACGAGCACCGGTGCGGGCGGCATCGGCACACGCGTGCCGGGAGGTCCGGCGAGCGCGCCGAAGCGGTCGACGAGCCGCGGCAACGCCTTGCGGTCGAGCGAGCGCAGGTCGTTCAACAGCACGTAGCGCGACTCGCCCTTGTAGCCGATGCGCCGCGGGATGCGCGCGAGGAACGGGATCAGGGCCGACTTCCAGCTCATCGGCAGCACGAACGCGCGCGCGTAGCCTTCCTTCCGCAATTCCGCCGCGATGCGGCGTCTTGCGCGCAACTCGAAGCGGCCGTGCGCCATCGGATGCTCGATGATCCGCCGCACGCCCCGCATGCGCCGGAACACCGGCGCGCACCACGGCGGCGCGAGCACGTCGATCGTCGGATCCTCGTAGGGCTCGCGCAGCATCGCGAGCAAAGGCTCGGCGAGGATCGCGTCGCCGACCCAGGACGGTGCCACGATCAGCGTGAGATCCATCGTCGTCGCGCGGCGGGGCGGTTGCCGCGCGGACCGGTCAGTGGCCCACGGGCGCGGGCCCGGCGAGCTTGTAGCGCGTGCCGCAGTACGGGCACATGGTCTCGCCGTGGTCGTCGAGGTCGAGGTACACGCGAGGGTGCGAGCTCCACAGCGGCATCGCCGGGTTCGGGCAGTACACCGGCAGCGACTTGGGGTCGACCGGCACGGGCGCCACCTGCGCGGGGTTCGTCGCGGTCACCGTCAGACCTTCGCGAGCCAGTGCTTCTTCGCGGCGTTCTTGCCGTTGACCGTGTCGAAGAACAGGTCCTGCAGCTTCTTGGTGATCGGGCCGCGCGATCCCGAGCCGATCTGCCGATGGTCGTACTCGCGGATCGGCGTCACCTCGGCGGCCGTGCCGGTGAAGAACGCCTCGTCGGCGATGTAGACCTCGTCGCGCGTGATGCGCCGCTGGTAGACCGGGATGTGCAGCTCGTGCGCGAACTCGATGATGGTCGCGCGCGTGATGCCCTCGAGCGCGCCGCCCGACAGGTCGGGCGTGTGCAAGGCGCCGTCGCGGAGGATGAAGACGTTCTCGCCCGAGCCCTGGCACAGGAAGCCCTGCGGGTCGAGCAGCATCGCTTCCTCGTAGCCGTCGTGCGTCGCCTCCTGGTTCGCGAGGATCGACACCGTGTAGTTGCCGACCGCCTTCGCCTTGCACATCGTGATGTTCGGGTGGTGGTGCGTGAACGACGAGGTCTTGACGCGGATGCCCTTCTCCAGCCCGTCGGCGCCGAGGTAGGCGCCCCACGGCCATGCGCCGATCGCGAGCAGCACCGGATTCGACTTCGCAGCCACGCCCATCGCGACGCTGCCGTAGAACGCGATCGGGCGGATGTAGCACGAGTCGAGCTTGTTCCGGCGCACGCATTCCTTCTGCGCCTCGTCGACCTGGTCCTTGGTGAACGGGATCTTCATGCCGAAGATCTGTGCCGAGCGGAACAGCCGGTCGGTGTGGTCGCGCAGCCGGAAGATCGCCGGGCCGTCGGCGGTCTTGTAGCAGCGGACGCCCTCGAAGACGCCCATCCCGTAGTGGAGCGTGTGCGTGAGGACGTGGGTCGTGGCCTCGCGCCACGGCACCATCTTGCCGTCGTACCAGATCCAGCCGTCGCGGTCGGCCATCGACATCGCGGTTCTCCTCACTTCGGGGGCGAAAGGTCGATTTTACCAGCGCGTCCAGGAAGCGCCGAAAACGTGGGTCCACAGCGCGCGCACCTCGTCGCGGCGGGCGGCGTGCGCCGCCGGGTCGACGCGTGCCTCGCTGGCGCCGGTCAGGCGCTCGGCGTGCTGCGCGCGACGGTAGGCGCGATAGGCGTCGGCGACGCGGTGCGCGAGGTCGTCGGGCACCAGGCCGTGCGCCGCGGCAGCCTGCAAAAGGGCGATGTTGCCGGCGTTGCGCGTCAGGTCCGGATGGTCGTGCGCGTGCGCGAGCACCAGGTACTGCACCGTGAACTCGATGTCGACCATGCCGCCGGGGTCGTGCTTGAGGTCGAAGCGGTCGGTCGGGTTGGGGTGGCCGGCCTGCATGCGCCTTCGCATCTCCACCACGTCGGTCAATAGCTTCGCGCGGTCGCGAGGCAGGCGCAGGATCGCCTCGCGCTCGACCTCGAACGCCGCGCCGATGCCGGCGTCGCCCGCGCACCAGCGCGCGCGCGTGAGCGCCTGGTGCTCCCACGTCCAGGCGTGCTCGCGCTGGTAGCGCTTGAACGCGGACAGCGACGACGCGATCAGCCCCTTCGCGCCATCGGGACGCAGCCGCAGGTCGGTGTCGTAGAGCAGGCCGGCCGGCGTGTTGCTCGTGAGCCAGGTGTTGAGGCGCTGCGCGAGGCGCGTGTAGCGCGCGAGCGACGCGTTCGCGTCGTCGTCGTCGGGATCGACGTCGTAGAGAAACACGAGGTCGATGTCGGACGCGTAGCCCAGCTCCTTGCCGCCGAGCTTGCCGTAGCCGACGATCGCGAAGCGGGGCGGGGGCGCGTCGGCTCCGGCGAGGTGCGCCCAGCACGTCGCGAGCGTCGCCCCGAGCACGATGTCGGCGAGCGCCGAGAGGTGGTCGGCGAGGCGCTCGACGGTCAGCTCGCCGGCGAGGTCCTGCGCGAGGAGCCGGAACACCTGCGCGTGCTGGAAGTGGCGCAGCGCGTCGAGCTCGCGCTCCTGATCGCCGCGGTGCTCGTCGAGCATGCGCCGAAGCTCGTCGCGCCACGCCTCGGGATCGGGAGGCTCCATCAGCACGCTCGCGTCGAGCAACTCGTCGAGCAGGATCGGCTGGCGCGTCAGGTAGTCGGCCGCCCATGCGGAGCTGCCCATCAGCGTCGCGAGGCGCGGCAACAGCGGGGGGTGCTCGATGATCAGCGCCAGGTACGCGCTGCGGCGCGCGACCGCCTCGAGCAGGTCGAGCAACCGGATGAACGTCGCCTGCGCGCCTGCGCCGCCCGGATGCGCGGCGGCGGCCGCGATCATGCGCGGGACCAGCGCGTCGAAGCGCTCGCGCGACAGCGCCGGCAATGACGCGAACCGCGGGTTCGCTCGCACGCGCTTGAGCGTCGCGATCAACGACGCCGGATCCTCGAATCCCGCGTCCGCGAGCCGCGCCGCATGGTCGGGGCTCGCGCCCGGCGCGTCCCACATCGTGCGCCAGCGCGCATCGGCGTCGCCGTTCGCGGTCGTATCCTCGGCGCCGAACACGCTGTCGAACTGGCGCGCGACCTCGCGGCGGTGGATCTCGAGGGCCGTGCCGAACGACGCGGCGTCGGGGAAATGCATCGCGCCTGCGAGCGCGCGAAGCTCCTCGGGATCGTCCGGCAGCGACTGGGTCTGCTGGTCGTCGCGGTACTGGAGCCGGTGCTCGGTGTCGCGCAGGAACACGTAGGCGGCGTCGAGCGAGCGAGCCGCGGCGTCGGGGACGTGATCGCGCTCGGCGAGCGCGGCGAGCGCGGCGCGCGTGTTGCGCAGGCGGAGCCCCGGCTCGCGGCCGCCGCGCACGATCTGGAGCGCCTGCACGATGAACTCGATCTCGCGGATGCCGCCGGGCCCGAGCTTCACGTCGTCGAGCGCGTCGCGACGCGCGGCCTGCTCGCGGATCTGCCGGTGCACGTCGCGCAGTCCCGCGTACGCGTCGAAGTCGAGGTACTTGCGATAGACGAACGGCCCGACGATCGCGTCGAGGGCTTCGTCCGGGACGCCGGTCAGCGGCCGCGCCTTGAGCCACGCATAGCGCTCCCACGCGCGGCCCTGCGTCACGAGATACGCCTCGAGCGCGGAGAACGGCAGCGACACCGGGCCGCTCTCGCCGTACGGGCGCAGCCGCAGGTCGACACGAAACACGTAGCCGTCCTCGGTCGGGTCGGACAGCGTCATGCTGACGCGCCGCCCGAGGCGGTCGAAGAACTCGCGGTTGGCGATCGCGCGCGGACCCGCGCTCTCGCCGTCTTCGGGGAACAGGTAGACGAGGTCGACGTCCGAGCTCACGTTGAGCTCCGCGCCGCCGAGCTTACCCATCGCGACGACGACGAACGGCTGCGGCTCGCCGCTGTCGCCTCCGATGGGCTCGCCGTGGACCGCGACGAGCTCGCGGCGCCCGACGGTGACGGCCGCGTCGATCGCGATTTCCGCAAGCGTCGTCACCGCGCCGCAGACCTCGGCGAGCGTCGCGCGGCCGGTCAGGTCGCGCACCAGCGTGTGCAGCATGACGCGGGCGCGCAGCTGCCGCAGCACTGGGCCGAGGCGCGCCGATGCGTCGGGCGAGCCGACGATCGCGTCGATGCCCTTGCGGGCCGGGTCCCAGTCGAACGGACGCTCGACCGTCGCATCGAGCTCGTCCCGCAGCGCGGGACGCCCCGCGACGACGCTGCGGCCGTAGTGACTGAACGCGAGCGCGTCGTCGGTGTCCATCCGGCAGGAGGTCGGGGCGAAGGGAGCGGGGGAGCGGCCGGTCAAACCGGCTACACTGTCGACCGGGCCTCGCCCATTATGCCTGCCGCGAACGAACCCGCTGCGACGACGGTCGCGCAGCGCTCACGCGCCGCGCGGATGATGGGTCTCGCGGGTACGCTGCTCGCGGGCTTCGTGATCGTGGCGTGCGCGACGATGCTCGCGGTGCGCTACCTCGTGCTGCCGCAGGTCGCGTCCTACCGCGGCGAGATCGCCGAGCGGCTGTCGCGGCAGATCGGCGCGCCGGTCACGATCGACGGCATCGACACCGGCTGGGACGGCTGGAACCCGCAGATCGTCGTCACCGGCTTCAGCGTGCGCGACTCCGCCAGACCCGATGCGCGCGCGGCGCTCACGCTGCCGCGCGTCGAGGCGACCGTCTCGTGGCTGTCGCTGGTGGTCGCCGACCTGCGCCTCAAGGAGCTCGTGATCGACCGGCCCGAGCTCATGGTCACGCGGCTGGCCGACGGCAAGCTGCGTATCGCGGGGCTCGAGATCGACCCCGAGGCTAGCCAGAGCGACGGTCGATTCGGCGACTGGATCCTGCGCCAGCGCGAGATCGTCGTGCACGACGCGCTCGTGACCTGGAAGGACGAGCGGCGCAACGCGCCCCAGCTTCTGCTCGACCACGTGCAGTTCCGCCTCGAGCATCCGCTCGGCTCGCGCCGGCACCGCTTCGGCCTCACGGGCCATCCGCCCGCCGAGATCTCCGCGCCGATCGATCTGCGCGGCGAGTTCGTCAACGCGAACGCGCAGGACTGGAGCACTGCGGAAGGGCGCATGTACCTGCGCATGGACTACGCCGACATCGCCGCGTGGAGCGAGTGGCTGCCGCTGCCGATCGAGGTCGACGACGGGCGCGGCGCGGTGCGGCTGTGGCTCGAGTACAAGGGCGGCACGATGCGCGACCTGACCGCCGACCTCGAGCTCGTCGACGTGCGCGCGCGCATCGAGCGCGCGCTGCCGTGGCTCGAGCTCGCGCGCGTCAGCGGCCGCGTCACCTGGCACGGCGACGCCACCACGCGTCGCATCGCCACGGACGATCTCGCGCTGGTCGCGCGCGCGGGTGCGGTCGTCACGCCGATGGACTTCACGTTCGAGGCGGCGGTCGCCGAGGATGGCACCTACCGAAGCGGGCGCGCGAGCGCCGACATCGTCGAGCTCGCGCCGGTCGCCACGCTCGCCGCGAGCTTGCCGATGCCGGCGAAGCTACGCGAGGACCTGCAGCTCTACGCGCCGCGCGGCACGCTTCGCAACGCACGCTACCGCTGGGAAGGGCCCGCCGACAAGCCGGTCTCCTATTCCGGCGAGGCCGAGGCGACGGACGTCGGCATCTCGCCCGTCGGCGCGGTGCCCGGCGTCACCGCGTTCACCGCGAAGGTGCAGGCCGACGAGCGCGGCGGCACCGCGAGGATCGGCAGCAAGCAGACGACGCTGTCGCTGCCCCGCGTGTTCGCCGCGCCGATCGCATTCGACACGCTGACCGGGAACGTGCGCTGGCGACGTAGCGAAGACACGACCGAGGTCGAGGTCGATTCGCTCGCGTTCGCGAATCCCGACGTCGCCGGCACCGCGAGCGGCAAGTGGCGATCGGGCAAGACCGGTCCGGGTAACGCCGATGTGACGGCGCGCCTCACGCGCGCGGATGTTCGCGGCGTGCCGCGCTACGTGCCGGTCGGCTTCGACAAGGCGGCGCGCGATTGGCTCGCCCACGCGATCGCCACCGGCACGTCCGACGACGTGCGTCTCACCCTGAAGGGCGACCTCGACAAGTTCCCGTTTGCCGACCCCAGGCAGGGCACGTTCGTCGCCGCGATCAAGGCGAAGAACGTGAGCCTCGACTACGCCGACGGCTGGCCGGCGATCGCCGACATCGAGGCGGACGTTCGCTTCGAGAACACGAAGCTCATCGTCGACGGCCGTCGCGCGCGCGTCTACGGCGCGCAGATCGGCCCGACCAAGGTGACGATCGACAACCTGGCGGCGAACGTCCCGCACCTCGTCGTCGACGGTGAGGTGAGCGGGCCGACCGCGGAGTTCCTGCAGTTCGTCCGGACGAGCCCGGTCGCCGGCTGGACGAGCCACGCGCTCGACGGCGTGCAGGCGACCGGCAACGGAAGGCTCAAGCTTCGCTTCGACCTGCCGCTCGGGCATGGGGACAAGACGACCGTCGCCGGCGAGTACACGGTCACGAGCAACCAGCTCCGCATGGCGGGCGTGCCGGCGCTCTCGGGGCTCGACGGCAAGATCGGATTCAGCGAGACCGGCGTCAGCGCCACGGACCTTGCGGCCGAGGTCTACGGCGGCCCGGCGAAGCTTTCGATCGCGAGCATCGAGGGCGGCGTGCGCGTGAACGGCCGCGGCACCGCGAGCGTCGTCGCCGTGCGCGGCGATTTGCCCGACCTCGTCGCCGATCGTGTCACCGGCTCGACCGACTGGGCGCTCGTGCTCGAAGCGAAGTCGGGACGCACGCAGTGGACGGTCGACTCGTCGCTGCGCGGCGTGGCGATCGACCTGCCCGCGCCGGTCGGCAAGGTCGCGGGCGACGCGGCGCCGCTACGCATCGAGCGCCGCCCCGACGCGCGCGGCACGAGCGATACGCTCAACCTCGAGATCGCGCGCGTCGGCCGCGTGCTCGTCGCGCGCCAGCTCGCGAACGACACGGCGACCGTCGAGCGCGTCCTCGTGCTGCTTGGCAAGGCGGCGGGCGCGCCGGCGGCGAACGATCGCGCGGGCATCTGGGTGCACGGCGACCTCACGTCGTTCAACCTCGACGACTGGCTCGCGCTCAAGGCGCAGCTCGCCTCGCGCGGCAAGCGCGGCCCGTCGGGCGCGGCGCCCGGCCCGACGCTTCGCGGCGTCGATCTCGAGGCGACGATGCTGCAGGTGTTCGGCCGCAAGCTCAACGACGTCAAGGCGTCCGCACGCTCGACCGGCGAGGACTGGAAGGTGCAGCTCACGACGCGCGAGGCGGCTGGCACGGCCGACTGGAAAGCCGCGACGCCGCAGCTGCCGAACGGACGCCTCGTCGCGCGGCTGCAACGCATGTCGGTGCCCGACGAGGGTGAGCTGACGCCGTGGCAAGGCGCCGACCCGGCGAAGGCGCGCGGCGAGAACGAGGCGAACCCGTGGCCCGAGCTCGACGTGAAGAGCGACGCGCTGATGTCGAAGGGACGCAACCTCGGGCGCTTCGAGGTCGTGGCCCGGCCGCAGGCGACCGACTGGCGCATCGAGAAGATGACGCTCGCCAGCGACGCGGGCCAGATCCAGGCGGAAGGCTGGTGGCGCGCGGCCGGCAAGGCGCAGCAGACCAGGATCGACGTGAGCCTCGAGGCGTCGGAAGCCGCGGCGATGCTCAAGCGCTTCGGCTTCCCCGACCCGATGCGGGGCGCGCCGACGAAGATCACGGGCCAGCTCGAATGGCCGGGCGCGCCGAGCGACTTCGAGCCGGACGTGCTGTCGGGGACGCTCGACATCGACGTCGGCGCGGGCCAGTTCACCAAGATCGACCCGGGCATCGGCAAGCTGCTCGGCGTGCTTTCGCTGCAGTCGCTCCCGCGCCGGCTCACGCTCGACTTCCGCGACGTGTTCAGCGAAGGCTTCGCGTTCGACACCATCGCCGGCAAGACCCGGATCACGAAGGGCGTCATGTCGACCGACGACCTGAGGCTCGCCGGGCCCGCGGCCCGCGTCGACATCTCGGGCGAGGCCGATCTCGCGAAGGAGACGCAGCGCCTGAACGTGCGCGTGCTTCCGTCGCTGTCGTCGACGTTCTCCGCGGGCACCGCGGGCGCGGCAATGCTGCTCCTCGCGGCGAACCCGCTCGTCGCGGCCGCAGTCGGCGCCGGCGCGTTTCTCGCGCAAAAGGTGATGAAGGACCCGCTCGAGCAGATGTTCGCGTACGACTACCGGATCAGCGGCTCGTGGAGCGACCCGGTCGTCGAGCGCGTCGGGGCGCGCGCTCCGCCGGCCGCGCCGGGGGCGCCTTCGGCGCCCGCGGCCGCGCCAACGCCGGCCCCTGCGTCGACAGCACCGTCGATCGGCGCGACGAAATGACGCGCGCGTTCCGCGCGGCCGCCGTGCAGATGGTGTCCGGCGGTGACGTCGCGGCGAACCTCGCGCACGCGCAGGGACTGATCGCCCACGCCGCCCGCGACGGCGCCGAGCTCGTGCTGCTGCCCGAGTATTTCGGCATCCTCGGCGCGCAGCCGGCCGACAAGGTGCGCGTCGCCGAACGCGACGGCGCCGGACCGCAGCAGGACTTCCTCGCGACGCAAGCGCGCCGCTACGGCATCGTGCTGATCGGCGGCAGCGTGCCGCTCGCCTGCGACGACGCGTCGCGCGTGCGCAGCGCTTGCCTCGCGTACGGGCCCGACGGAACGCGGGTCGCGCGCTACGACAAGGTCCACCTGTTCCGGTTCGCGCACGGCGACGAGGCGTACGACGAGACGCGCACGATCGAGCGCGGGGAGGCGCCGGTCGCGTTCGACGCGCCGTTCGGCCGCGTCGGGCTGTCGATCTGCTACGACCTGCGCTTTCCCGAGCTCTACCGCGCGCTCGGCGACTGTGCGCTGGTGTGCGTGCCGTCGGCGTTCACGTGGACGACCGGCAACGCGCACTGGCACCTGCTGCTCCGCACGCGCGCCGTCGAGAACCAGGTCTACGTGCTGGCCGCCGCGCAGGGCGGCGAGCATCCGGGCCGGCGGCGCACCTACGGGCACTCGTGCCTCGTCGATCCGTGGGGCGAGATCGTCGCCGAGCGCGCCGAAGACGGGCCGGGCGTCGTGGCGGGCGTCGTCGATCCGGCGCGCACGTCCGAGGTGCGGGCGCGCCTGCCGGCGCACGAGCATCGCCTTTTGTAGGAAGGGCGTCCGGCTGAAGCCGGACCCACAACGTCGTTACCTGGCGGCCTTGAGACCGTCCTTCGCCATGACGTCGAGGAGCCGCACGCGCTCGGCCTTGAGCCCGCGCAGGAAGTTGCCGGCATCGCCGTATGCGCGCAACGCGTATTGCTGCGCGACCACGCCGCCGGCATCGCGCGTGCCATAGCGGAACAGGTTGAACTCGGTGAACGCGTGGTCGGCGGGCCACGCGACGAAATCGACGATCACCTCGCCGGTCGCCTTGCTCTCGATGAGCGAGAACGGCGCCCCCGGGTAGCTCCGCTGGAGCGCGCGCACGAGCTCGCCCGCGAGCGCCTTGGGATCGCGGTGGTTCGGGTACTCGCGCACCGACGCGAGCCGGGTCCAGCGCTCGAGCGTCTCGCCCGGCGGCACGAACTCGCGCCAATGCTCGACCGGCGTCTTCCCTTCGTCGGCGTGCACCATCCGCTTGCCGTCGAACGTCACCGCACGCGCGCCGGTCAGCGCATCGAGCGCGTGCGCGTTCGCAGCGAAGACGGCAAGCGCGACGAGGAGGGCGAAGCGCCGCATCTAGCGACCGCGCAGGAGCACGATCACCGCGCCGCCGCCGCCGGCGTTCTGCGGCGCCTCGCAGTATGCGAGCACGTCGTCCCAGCGCTGCAGCCAGCGCCGCACCTTGCCCTTGAGCACCGGCTCGCCCCCGGGCGAGGTCAATCCCTTGCCGTGGATCACGCGCACGCAGCGCATGCCGGCGCCGCGCGCCTCCTCGAGGAAGTCCGCGAGCGCGTCGCGCGCCTGGACCGAGTCGTGGCCGTGCAGATCGAGCTCGGCCTGCACCGTCCAGTGGCCGCGCCGGAGCTTGGTCAGCACGTCGGTTCCGAGGCCCGTGCGGAGATAGGTCTGCTCACCCTCGAGCTCCTGGCCGATGTCCCAGGTCTGCGGCGCCGGCTCGGCGCCGTACTTGGAGGCCTCGAGCGCGTTCACCTCGTCGGCGATGCGGTGGCGCGCGACCGGCGAGGGCGCGGGGAGCGCGACGCTCGCGCGGTTCGCGCGCTTGATCGGCGCGACGTCGGCGAACGCCGACTTGAGGTCGACGTCGCCGTCGGCGTGCTTCGACGCCGCGACCGCGCGGCGCGGCGGATTCACGACCAAATTCCGCTCGGGCGCCTTGCGCTCGGGCGCGGGTTCCAGCGCGCGCCGCTCGTCGAGGAGCTTCTTGAGGTCGGTGAGCTTCGGCATGGAGGGCGTCAGGCTGAAGCCTGACCCACAACCGCGCTGACGCTGACGGATTCCAGGAACGCTTCGGCGTCGAGCGCGGCCATGCAACCCGTGCCGGCCGACGTGACGGCTTGCCGGTACACATGGTCGGCGACGTCGCCCGCCGCGAACACGCCGGGCACGCTGGTGGCCGTCGCGTCGCCGTCGGTGCCGCTCTTCACCTTGATGTAGCCGCCCTTCATGTCGAGCTTGGTCTCGAAGATCTGCGTGTTGGGCGTATGGCCGATGGCGACGAACAGGCCGTGCACTTGCACGTCGCGAGGTGCGCCACCGTCGCGCGGCTTGATGCGCACGCCGGTGACGCCCGAATCGTTGCCCAGGACCTCGTCGACGACGTGGTTCCAGATCACCTTGACGTTGCCGCCGTCGGTCTTCGCCATCAGGCGGTCGACGAGGATCGCCTCGGCGCGGAACTTGTCGCGGCGATGCACGACGGTCACGCTCTTCGCGATATTTGACAAGTAAAGGGCTTCCTCGACCGCGGTGTTGCCGCCGCCGACGACCACGACGTCCTGGTTCTTGTAGAAGAACCCGTCGCAGGTCGCGCACGCGGACACGCCCTTGCCCATGAACTGCTGCTCGGACGGCAGGCCGAGGTAGCGCGCCGACGCGCCGGTCGCGATGATCAGCGCATCGCACGTGTAGGTCGCGTCGTCGCCTTTCAGCGAGAACGGGCGCTTGGAAAGGTCGACCTCGTTGATCTGGTCGAAGATGACCTCGGTCTCGAAACGCTCGGCGTGCGCCTGAAAGCGCGCCATCAGCTCCGGTCCCTGAACGCCGTTAGCGTCGGCGGGCCAGTTGTCGACATCCGTCGTCGTCATCAGCTGCCCGCCTTGCGCAAGGCCGGTGACCACGACCGGCTTCAGGTTCGCGCGCGCGGCGTATACTGCCGCGGACCAACCGGCGGGACCCGAGCCGAGGATCAGGAGGCGGGCGTGCTTGGTGCGCATCGTCTGTTCCGCTGTCACGAAGAAGCGGGATTCTAGCGTGCGAGGTTGGGCCGCTTCCCGCGCGCGACAACCCCCGACCTTGCCGCGCACCCGCTGCAGGCGTATATAATAAGCCGCATGAAGTGCTGGCGGCAACGTCATGTTTTCCAATAGGAATTCGCTGAGCCCCGGGCGCGGGGCCGCGGCGGCGCCCGCGCCGGCCGCGCTTTCGCCGCGCTTTGCGCGACTCGTGCGCGAATCCTTGTGGTTCGTCGTCGTCGCGCTGTGCACGTACGCGGCGCTCGTGCTCGCGTCGTATTCGCCTGGCGATCCCGCATGGTCGTACTCGGGCGACGGCGCGCCTTTGCGCAACCGCGGCGGAACGATCGGCGCGTGGGTCGCCGACCTCCTGCTCTACCTGTTCGGCCTGTCGGCATGGTGGCTGGTGGTCGCGGGCGTCGCGATCGCGATCGCGTCGTTCCGGCGCATCGCGCATCCCGATCTGGAAAGCGACCATCCGCGCTGGCTCGGCGCGATCGGATTCGCCGTGCTGCTCGTGGCGAGCAGCGCGATCGAGGCGTTGCGCTTCTGGAAGAGCTCCGCGGTATTGCCGCTCGGGCCGGGCGGCGCGATCGGCGAATCGCTCGGATCGGTGCTCACGCGCGGCTTCGGCGACAACGGCGCGACGCTCCTGCTCGTCGCCGCGTTCCTCGGCGGCTTCTCGCTGTTCTCCGGCATGTCGTGGCTCAAGCTCATGGAGCGCATCGGCGGCGCGCTCGAAGGGCTGGTCACGTACGTGCGTCGCAGGCGCGAGGAGCGCGCGGACCGGCGGATCGGCGAGCAGGCGACGCTCGAGCGCGAAGCCATCGTCGAGCGCTCGCGCGAGACCGACGTCGATCGCGAGCGCGTCGTCGTCGTGCCGGCACCGCCGCCGGCGCCGAAGTCCGAGCGCGTCGTGCGCGAGAAGCAGCGGCCGCTGTTCACCGACATGCCCGACTCGTCGCTGCCGGCGCTGTCGCTGCTCGAGGAAGCGCCACCGTCCAATGAGCAGGTGTCCGCCGAGACGCTCGAGTTCACTTCGCGCCTGATCGAGCGCAAGCTCGCCGACTTCGGCGTCGCGGCGAAAGTCCTCGCCGCGTACCCCGGCCCGGTGATCACGCGCTTCGAGATCGAGCCGGCGGTCGGCGTGAAGGGCAGCCAGATCGTCAACCTGGTCAAGGACCTCGCGCGCGCGCTGTCGGTCGTGTCGATCCGCGTCGTCGAGACGATCCCGGGCAAGAGCTGCATGGCGCTCGAGCTGCCGAACGCCAAGCGCCAGATCGTGCGGCTGGTCGAGATCCTGGCGTCGCAGACCTACCACGAGGCGCCCGGCAGGCTCTCGCTCGCGCTCGGCAAGGACATCTCGGGCAAGCCGGTCGTCGCCGACCTCGCGCGCATGCCGCACCTGATGGTCGCGGGGACGACCGGGTCGGGCAAGTCGGTCGCGGTCAACGCGATGATCCTGTCGCTGCTCTACAAGGCCGAGCCGCGCGACGTGCGGCTGATCCTGATCGATCCCAAGATGCTCGAGCTGTCCGTGTACGAAGGCATCCCGCACCTGCTCGCGCCGGTCGTCACCGACATGAAGCTCGCGCCCAATGCGCTTCATTGGTGCGTCGGCGAGATGGAGCGACGCTACAAGCTGATGAGCCAGCTCGGCGTGCGCAACCTCGCCGGCTACAACCAGAAGGTCACCGACGCGCGCAAGGCGGGCAAGCCGATCCTCAATCCGGTGTCGTTGACGCCGGAGGCGCCCGAGCCGCTCGACGAGATGCCGCTGATCGTCGTCGTCGTCGACGAGCTCGCCGACCTCATGATGGTGACCGGCAGGAAGATCGAGGAGCTGATCGCCCGCATCGCGCAGAAGGCGCGCGCGGCCGGCATCCACCTGATCCTCGCGACGCAGCGTCCGTCGGTCGACGTGATCACCGGCCTCATCAAGGCGAACATCCCGTCGCGGATCGCGTTCCAGGTCGCGAGCAAGGTCGACTCGCGCACGATCCTCGACCAGATGGGCGCCGAGGCGCTGCTCGGGCAGGGCGACATGCTCTACCTGCCGCCGGGCACCGGCTACCCGCAGCGCGTGCACGGCGCGTTCGTGTCCGACGGCGAGGTGCACCGCGTCGTCGAGCACCTGAAGTCGCTCGGCGAGCCGCAGTACGTCGAGGGCGTGCTCGAGGGCGGAGGCGCCGAGGGCGACGAGAACGGCGTGTCGCTCGACGCCGCCGACGCCGAGGCCGATCCGATGTACGACCAGGCCGTGCAGCTCGTGCTGAAGACGCGCCGCCCGTCGATCTCGCTCGTGCAACGCCACCTTCGCATCGGGTACAACCGCGCGGCGCGCCTCATCGAGCAGATGGAGCGGGCGGGGCTCGTGTCGCCGATGCAAACAAACGG
>DATBSV010000269.1:0-7199 GCA_036559685.1 Casimicrobiaceae bacterium | reverse complement strand
GACCTACGATCTCGATAGGTGAACATTTGTTCAGCGATGGAGGGATTGCGTAGCGTCAACCCATGTCGAGCTTCGTTGATCTCACGCGGCCGCCCTACCTGGTGGTGCCCGATGATCCGGGCAAGGCGCCGCAGAACTCCGCGGGCATCAACGCGGCGATCGCGGCGCACAACGGCCGGGGCGCGGTGCTCCTCTTGCCGCCGGGCGACATCTACTGTGATCGCACCGGCAGCTTCTGGTCGATCCGGGTCGCGCCCGGCGTCTCGCGCGTGTCGCTGCGCGGCGCCGGCATGTTCGCGACGACGCTCGTCCAGCACGGCGCCGGCGTCCACGACTCCGAGTGGGACCTGCTCGTGCTCGACTCCTGCAGCGACATCGAGATCTCCCAGCTCGGCCTGCGCCAGGGCGCGATCGAGCACGCCGACGGCCACGACGATCACAACTCGCTGATCGACGTCGTCGCGATCACCCAGAACTGCCGGAACCTCGTCTTCGATCAGCTGTGCTTCGGCCCGTGCATCGGCGACGCGTTCCGCGTCCTCGGCGACGGCGCCGGCTGCTACTGCGAGAACGTCAAGCTGACGGGCTTCGTCATGGACCTCGGCGGCCACCCGCACGGCGCCGGCGGCGTCGGGCTCGGCTCGCGCTCGGGCGTGTCGCTGCGCGGCGGGATCCGCAAGCTCGAGATCGGCCACGGCTTCCTCCGCGGCGCGCGGAACAGCCTGTTCGAGGTGGAGCCGGGCGGCAACGGCGTCCTCGAGGATCTGCTCGTCCACCACCTCGTGATCGACAACTCGAACGGCCAGAGCGGGACCGCGGTCAACCTCGCCGGCGCGCTGGCCTCGCCGATCGAGCGCCTCATCGCGAGCGATCTGATCGTGCTCGACGGCGCCGTCAGCGCGGCGCTCACCAGGGACGCCACGATCTCGAACCTGACGATCCGCACCTCGCGCGACGCGCCGTCCGAGCTCGACGGCAAGCCGCTGCTCGACTGGGCGCAGGCGCACGAGGGCGCGACGGTCGCGAACCTGACGCTCGACCGGGGCGCCGGCAGCCCGCCGGGGCCGCTCGTCACCGTGGTCCCGGCCGGGCGCGCCGGCGGCACGATCGACGTCGTCGCCGGGATCGCGCTGATCGACGGCGAGACGTTCACCCTCGGCGACGGCGCGACGTTCACGGCGTTCGAGTTCGACAGCGACGGCATGGTGACGCCCGGCCACGTGGCGGTGCCGTTCTCGTCGCACTCGACCACGCTCCAGGTCCGCGACGCGATCGTCGCCGCCATCAACGGCGAGCACGATCTGCAGGTGACCGCGTCGGCGTCGCTGATGCCGGTGCAGGCGCACGTGGTCGTGCTGACCAACGACCACTACGGCCGGCACGGCAACGTGCCGCTCGCCTCGACGGTCTCGCACGGCGCGTTCGTGGTCGCCGGCATGATGGGCGGCATCGGCGAGAGCGTCGACGTCAAGTTCTCCGGCGGGATGTGGAAGACCAGCGTCGGGCCGGGCAACGGCAAGCGCTACTTCGAGGCGCGCGGCTGCCGCCGGCTGTCGATCGAGGGCGTGCACCTGCAGCTCGGCGCGGTCGGCGCCAACGAGTACGGCTTCGGCTTCCGCTCGATCGGCGATCTCCACGGCCCGACCCTGCACAACGTCCGCATCGAGTCGGTCACGCCGACGTTCGGCTTCCCGGGCCCCAAGCTCGTCGCGGCCGTGAGCTTCGCGGCCACCGACGGCCGCGCGATCACCGACATCCGCGTGACCGATGTCCGCGCGCCGGACGCGTGCACCGCCGGCGTCCTGCTCGATCGCAACCGCGGCGCGTCGATCGACGCCTCGCCGGTGATCCAGGGCTGCGACTTCGCCGGCGCGTCGAACGCCTGGCTCGCGCTCAACGGCGCGGTCGACGAGACGTTCCCGATCATCGCCGGCAACCGCGGCGGCCGCACCTGGCAGGTCGGCACCGCCGATCCGAGCGCGATCTCGGCGGCGGTCCAGGGCTCGCGCTACACCCGGCAGGCCGGCGACGGCACCACCGAGTGGCTCAAGCAGAGCGGCACCGGCAGCTCGGGCTGGGCGCTCCTGCCGAGCGGCATCGAGCGGCGGACCAGCGACGGCGCGGCCCTGCTCGACCGGCAGGTGACGTACATCTCCGGCTTCCGCACGATCGTCACGCTCGGCGACCACACCACCGACGGCTACATCAAGCACTTCGTGGTCACTGCCGGCACCGGCGTGCTCGAGCCGGTGAGCCTGGTCGACGGCACGCAGCACGTCATCACCTGGAGCGGGCCGGCCACGTTCTCGCTGATCTGGGACGCCGCGATCTCGGCGTGGCGCGTCCTCGGCATGCCGCGCGGCGCGACCGTGACCTGAGGCCCGCCCGCGCCTGGCGCCTTACGCGGACGCCGCCGGGCGTCGGGGGTGACCTCCACGATCACGCTCGCCGCGCCGTGACCTGACGGTCGCCGACGCCGACGACCGGACCGCGCTCGGTCAGGGGACGAGCACCGCCCGGAACCGGACCTTGTTCGCCATGACCTTGGCGTACGCCTGCTCGGCCTGGGCCAGCGGGAACGTCTCGACCCGCGGCCGCACCCCCGCGCGCGCCGAGAACCGCATCGTGTCCTCCGAGTCGATCGAGCTTCCCGACGGCCAGCCGGCGATCTGCTTGCCCGACAGCAGGGTGAACACCGGCACGCTGATCGGCTCGAACGGCGCGGCGACGATCAGCAGCTTGCCGCGCGACTTGAGGCCGCCGACGGTCGACGCCATCGACGCGGCGTGGGGCGCGGTTGCCAGCACGAGGTCGGCGCCGCCCAGCGCGGTCAGCGCGTCGGCGGCGGCCTGCTTGCTCGTGTCGATGTAGTCGTGGGCGCCGAGCGCGCGGGCCAGCTCTTGCTTGTCACCGCCGCTCGACAGCGCGATCGTGTGGAACCCGAGCCGCGCGGCGTACTGGATCGCGAGGTGACCCAGGCCACCGATGCCCTGCACCGCGACCATCCCGCCCGGGCGAACGCCCGCATTGCGCAGCGAGTTGAACGTGGTGATGCCGGCGCACAGTAGCGGACCGGCGTCGGTCGCGCTCAGCTCGTCGGGAATCCGCGCGAGCGCCTCCTGCGGGACCACGGTGTACTCGGCGTAGCCGCCGTCGAACGAGATCCCGGTGATCTGCTCGCGTTGGCAGTTGACGAACAGCCCACGCCGGCACGGTTCGCACTCGAAGCAATGGCCGCCGTGCCAGCCCACGCCGACCCGATCGCCGACCTTCCACGCGCCGACCTGCTCGCCGATCGCGTCGATCCGCCCCGCGATCTCGTGACCGGGGACGCGGGGCAACGTCATGCCCGGAAACCCGCCGCTGCGTACGAATGCATCGCTGTGGCAGATGCCGCATGCCTCGACCTTGATGCGCACCCACCGGGGGGGCGGCGCCGGGACCTCACGCTCGACGAGCTCGAACGGACCATTGGGCTTGCTGACCTGGACGGCTTTCATGGCCGCGATCATGGGCAGCGCGTCGCGCGAACGCCAGCACGGCGGGCGACGATCACGGCGCCGCGGAGGGAGCAACGCGCGGGAGTGACGCGGCGCGCGCCGCTCACCCGCTTCGACCGCGCTTGGTCGGCTCGAAGGTGAGATCGTCAGGGAACATCACCGTAACCGCTGCACGAACCCCGTTCTGTACAGATGCAATGGGCTGACCGAAGATCGCCCGCTTGATGTCGGGCAGCTCGGCGATCTGGAAGAAGCGAGTCGCGGAATGGCGAGCGAGCGGAAAGACTGCCGAGGCGTTCAGCGCCGGCCGCGGGTGGTCGCCACAGACACTGCGGTGGTGGTCCTCGCGGCTGGGTCGCAAGGCGCAGCCGCCGATCGTGCGCGTGGCACAGTTGGTTCGAACGGCCGCCAGTGGCAGTGACGTTCGGGGTGCTGGCGCCGTGGTCGTCGAGGATTTCGACGCACGGCTACGGATCACGATCGAAGCCGGCGCCGATCGAGAGCTGGTAACGACCGTCTTGGCGGTCGTTGCCGGGCGGAGGGACCGGTGATCCCCCGCGGCGTCGAGATCTTCGTGGCGTTGGACCCGATTGACCTGCGCCTCGGCTTTGACCGGTTGTGCGGCGTGGTCACCGAGCGGCTCGGGCGCTCGGCGCGCTCGGGCGCGCTGTTCGTGTTCTTCGGCCGGCGCCGGACCGCAGTCAAGATCCTGTTCGCGGATCGCACGGGGGTGTGCGTGTTCTACAAGAGGTTGGACACCGGCACGTTCCGGATCCCGACGCCAGCGCTGGAGGGCGACATCGCGCGTCTGATCGACGAGCGCGCCTTCGACGACCTGATCGACGGCATCGACATCGAGCCGACGTCGCGACGGCGTCGAGTTCACTGATCACGATGAGCTCACCGGAGCGTCGTCGGTCGGCGGTGTTCAAGTAAGGTCCGGACCGAGAATCGCGTGCGTGCGTGATCGATTTCGATCGCGTGACCCTTGCGCGATCCGATCGCGCGCTCATGATGCGCGGGAGTGGACCGCACGCCGAGCACGATCGATCCGGTCATCGCCGCGCGACTCGCCAAGCTCGAGGCGTTGATCGCCGCGCAGCGCACCGCGCTCGACGCACAGCGCGCTGCGCTCGACGCTGAGCGCGCTCGGCGAGCGGATGTCGAAGCCGAGCGCGATCGACTGAAGGAGGCCTACGACGCGCTCGTTCGCGAGGTCGAGCTGGCGCGGCGCCGGTTGTTCGTGGCCAAGGCCGAGCGGATCGACACCACGCAGCTCGAGCTGGAGTTCGCAGCCAAGCTCGCCGCGCTCGACCAGCTCGCTGGCAAGGTCGACGAGGGTGACGGCGATGACGCCGGTGACGCCGCCGGCGGTGCATCGCCCGAGGGCACCAAGGACAAGGCCAAGCGGAAGCGCGGCCGGCGGGACCTCCGGCTCTTCGATCTACCCGAGGAGCGCGTCGAGATCCCCGACCCGCTGCTCGACGGCAAGGCCGCGCGCATCGGCACGGAAGAGCACGCCGAGCTCAAATGGAAGCGCGGTGGGCTCGTCCGTGTTGTGTTTGTCCGGTTCAAGTACGACACCTCCACGCCCGCGGCCGTCGCCACGCCCACGCCCGCGCCTGCCACCGAGTGCGCGACCACGGTCGTGAGCGACACGCCGCCGGCCAGCGACTCCGGTGCTCACGAGGTCGCCACGGCCAGCGAGGCCGCCGCACCGGAGAACGCGCCTCCCGCATGTAGTGTCGACGAGCTCCGTGCCCTCGTCGCGGCTGACCCGCGCACCGCCGGTGCCGCGATCGTCACCGCGCCGATGCCGCCGCGCCTGATCGAGCGCTCGTACGCGACGCCCTCGCTGCTCGCACACGTCGCGAGCGACAAGTTCTGCGACGGCCTGCCGCTCCACCGCCAAGAGGATCGGTTCGCTCGACTCGGCGTGCCCATCGATCGCGGCACGATGTGTCGCTGGCTCGAGGAGGTCGGTGCCGCCGTCGGCGCGACGATCGTCGAGGCGATGCGTAGGGAGGCCCTCGCGACCGCGCATTGCATCGCGACCGACGCGACCGGCGTGCTCGTACAGCCGACGCCGCGTGAAGATAAGCAGAGTCAGCCGTGCCGGCGCGCGCACTTCTTCGTCCAGATCGCCGATGCCGACGCCGTGTTCTTCGAGTACACGCCCGTCGAGACCAGCAAGGTCGTGAGTCGATTGTTCGCGGGCTACACCGGGTTTGTCCAGGCCGACGCCAAGAGCGTATTCGACATCCTCTTTCGACCTCCCAAGGAGCGCGATCGAGTCGACGATGACCGGCCCGAGCGCGTCGCGTGCACCGAGCTCGCGTGCTGGTCGCACGCCCGCACGAAGATCTGGGAGGCCGCCGTCGCTACCCAGCACGTCGTCGCGCGCGAAGCGCTCGCGCGGATCATGCGCATATTCCACCTCGACGCGAAGTGGAAGCACCGCTTGCCCGACGTGCGCAAGACCCTCCGCGATCGTCATCTTCGCGTTCACGTCGAAGCGTTCTTCGAGTTCGTCGAGGCGGCATACCCGGAGTTCGAGCACCAGCGCGGCATGCTGCGCTCAGCGCTCGGCTACTGCATCCGGCAGAAGCAAGCCCTAATGCGCTTCCTCGACGACGGCGCGCTCGAGATGACCAACAACCACTCCGAGCGCCAGCTCCGCCGCATCGCATGCGGACGCAAGGTGTGGCTGTTCGTCGGTAGCGACGACCATGGCCAGGCCGCTGGCAACCTGTTCACGCTGATCGCTTCCGCGCGGCTGCACAAGCTCGATCCGGAGGTCTACCTGCGCGACGTCTTCCGCGTGCTGCCGCACTGGCCGTGTGAGCGCTACATCGAGCTCGCGCCGCGCTACTGGCGGATCACGCGGGCCCGACTTCGCCGCGACGAACTCGATCGCGAGGTCGGCTGGCTCACCATCCCCGAACCGCCGCTGCCCACCATGATGCCGACCGAGGCGCTCGCCTCGACCGCGCCCGCATCGACGACGCCGGCCTCGACCGCGACGTAGCCGCGGTCAGCGGATCGCTCGGTCACGGATCCGGTTCGCGCAGTGGTTCCTGAAGCAGGACCTCGTATCGCGCCTTCGCGCGCTGGCCAGCTGTCCGGACGGCGGACACTGGCCCATTCGCTGCGACGCCAGAACGCGAGTGGGGTCGCCCTGCGGAAGAACGGATTACGGGTTCAATCCCCGCGCCCCCGCTCGCTCGAGGCGCGACAGCCCTCGACGAAGATCATGGAACTCTCAGTCCATGATCGACCGCGTCGAGCTCATCACGATGGTGGCGCGTCTTCGTGCGGCGGGCCTGCGACGACAATCCGCAGCTGGCCCCGCTCAGCTTCCCCGGTCGCGCGGCGCCACCACTTCTGCGTGTCAAACCCGAACTCGCAGGTCAGCCCGAACATCTCGCTCAGGGCAACCACCGCCTCGTCTGAGCCGGCCCTGACCAAGAGCAAGGCCCACCGCTCGGAGGCGGCCAGGTTCATCGACGTCGCCCCGGGAAACCGGTCGAGGAAGCCGCGTAGCTCGGCCATGATGTCGCGACCGCGCTCGTTCATCGCGCCTCTCGACGCTCGCTCTCGAGCTCACGGTCCATGACCGCTTGAGCCCACCAGATTCCCCACCCTGCTGTCGTGAGCGGCTACTGCCAAACCTGACTGGGGTTCGTGCAGCGGTTACAC
>DATBSV010000268.1:0-6961 GCA_036559685.1 Casimicrobiaceae bacterium | reverse complement strand
CGCACGTTTGATAAGATGGCGGCGTCGCCAACAGTCCGCGCACGCGGACGGAACGCGCAACGCGCCTCACATGCCTCGCACCGCACGCCGCCGCACGCGCCCCTGGCGCGTCCTCGACTCGCCGATCCACGGACGCGGTGTCTTCGCCGCCCGGACCATCCGCAAGGGCGAGACGATCATCGAGTACCGCGGCCGCCGCACGACCTGGGAAGAGGCCAGCGAGGCCGACGGCGACGACGACGATCCGTACCACACGTTCCTGTTCTCGCTCGACGACGGCCGCGTGATCGACGCGGGCGTCCGCGGCAACGCGGCGCGCTTCGTCAACCACTCGTGCGCGCCGAACTGCGAGACCTACGAGGATGACGACGGACGCGTCTACATCGCCGCGCGGCGCACGATCCGCGAAGGCGAGGAGCTCTCGTACGACTACCACCTCGAGGTCGACGGCAAGGTCGGCCCGAGGCTGAAGCGCGCGTACGAATGCCGCTGCGGCGCCCCGCGCTGCCGCGGCACGATGCTGTCGCGCGCCCGCTAGCCCCCCGCTCCCCGGACGTCCCATAAGCACGGTCGATCGCGCCCATAACGATAATCAAATTGTATTGATCGATACTTGGCCATATATTCTCTTCGTCACGTTTCCAACACGCACGAGGAGATCCAGATGAAGACCGTCGGCCAGAAGATCGAAGCGTTCAATGTCGTGGGCGTGAAGCCCGGCTTCAACCACCACGAGGAGAAGGGCGTCTCGGCGTTCGAGGCCCTCACCGAGAAGTCGTTCCCGGGCAAGTGGAAGGTCGTCTATTTCTACCCGAAGGACTTCACGTTCGTGTGCCCGACCGAGATCGTCGGCTTCGCCAAGCTCGCGCAGGACTTCGCCGACCGCGACGCCGTGGTGCTCGGCGGCTCGACCGACAACGAGTTCGCGAAGCTCGGCTGGCGTCGCGACCACAAGGACCTCGCGAGCCTCAACCACTGGCAGTTCGCCGACGTCCAGGGCTCGCTCGTCGACCAGCTCGGCGTCCGCGACCCGCAGGAAGGCGTGGCGCTCCGCGCGACGTTCGTGATCGATCCGGACAACGTGATCCAGCACGTGTCCGTCAACAACCTCAACGTGGGCCGCAACCCGGACGAGATCCTGCGCGTGCTGGACGGCCTTCAGACCGACGAGCTCTGCCCGTGCAATCGCACGGTCGGCGGCGGCACGATCTAAAGGGAGCCCGCGATGACGCTCAACGACGTGAAGGCGGCCCTGCCCGACTGGGCCAAGGACATCCGCCTCAACCTCGACGCGACGATCGCCCGCTCGAGCCTGGAGCCCAGGCTCGCCGCGGGCGCGGCGCTGGCGGCGGCCTATGCCGCGCGCTCGCCGGCGCTGGTCGCGACGTTCCGCGACCCGGCGTTGCTCGACCCGCAGCACGCCGAGGCGGCGCTGACCGCCGCGGCGCTGATGGGAATGAACAACGTCTGGTACCCGTTCGTCGAGATGGCCGGTGACGAATCCCTCAAGACCCTGCGGGCGGAGCTCCGCATGAATGCCTACGCGAGCCATGGGGGCGTCGACAAGCTCGCGTTCGAGCTCTTTGCGCTCGCGGCGTCGATCGTCGGCAAGTGCGAGTATTGCGTCCGCTCGCACGCGAAGCTCCTGACCGAGTCGGGGCTCACGACGCAGCAGCTGCGCGACGTCGGCCGCATCGCGGCGACCGTCAACGCAGCGGCGCTGGCGCTCGAGGTGGCCGGGCAGCCCGAGGCGGTGGCGGCGTAGAAATGCCCCCCGAGGCGCGCGCAGCGCGCTACGGGGGGATCACACCTAGGCCGTCGCGCGCGTCACGCACGCGGCGAAGAACGCCGCGCGGTGGCGGTCGGGCGACTGCGGCCGGTCGAAGACGTCCGTTGCCGCGGCCCGCAGGAAGCGCTCGTCGTCGGCGTCCTTGACGAACCAGCGCAGCGCGGCCGGGAACGCGCGGATCGCGACGAAATCGCCCTCGAGGCGGTCGAGGAACGTCGCGCGCGCCAAGCCATTGTCGCGCGAGTAGGCGGCGTTCCCGATGAAATCGGCGCCTTCGATGCAGTCCTCCAGCGTCGAGGTCGTCGCGCGCGCCGGAACCGACACGAGCGCCGCCAGCGCGCATCCGAGAGCGAGCCACCGCCACAGCATGGTCGCATCGTAGTCGCGCACCGCCGCGGGCGCATCTTGCCTTGCAGCATCGGCATCGAAGTCGTCACAATCGGTCGTCCGCGCGAATTCACGCGCTTCCTTCAAGAGTCCCGATGGCCCGCAAGCTTTCTGGCCCGCCCGGCGGACGGATTGTCGTCCTCGAGCACCACTCGCGCGTGCTCGCCGGCAACCCCCTGGGCGACCCGCACGTCCGCCGGCTTCCCGTGTGGCTGCCGCCCGGCTACGACGAGGGTGCGACACGCGGCCGCGGCCGGCGCTATCCGGTGTTGTTCGACCTCGTCGGCTTCACCGGATCGGGCCACGCGCACGTGAACTGGCGGCCGTTCGACGAGAACGTGCCCGAGCGCGTCGCGCGCCTGATCCACGACCGGCGCATGGGCCCCTGCATCCTCGTGTTCCCCGACTGCTTCACGAGCCTCGGCGGCAACCAGTACGTCAACTCGCCCGCCGTCGGGCGCTACGCCGATTACCTGACGCGCGAGCTCGTGCCCTTCGTCGACCGGGAGCTCCGCACGCTCGCGTCGCGCGACCACCGTGGCCTCTTCGGCAAGTCGTCGGGCGGCTACGGCGCGATCGTGCACGGGATGCTGCACGCGGACACGTGGGGCGCGCTCGCCGACCATTCGGGCGACGCGATGTTCGAGTTCTGCTACTACACCGACCTGCCGCGCACGCTCAACGAGCTCGACCGCTACCGGCTGCCCAAGCGGCGGCCCGGCCGCACGTCACCTGCGGTGTCCGTGCGGCGCGTCGCGAGCGGTCGCGACGACGGCCGCATCGCGCGGTTCCTCGAGACGATGTGGAAGAAGGAGAAGCTCACCGACGGCGAGGTCCACGCGCTGATGATGCTGGCGATGGCGGCGACCTACGACCCGGTGCCTGCCGATCCGCTGGGCTTCCGGATGCCGGTGAACCTCGAGACGGGCGAGCTGATCGCGGCGCGCTGGAAGCGCTGGAAGGCGCACGACCCGGTGGACATGGTCGCGCATCACGCGAAGGCACTGAAGTCGTTGCGCGCGATCTACGTGGATTGCGGGTGGCGCGACCAGTACCACCTGCACTTCGGCGCCCGGATGCTGTCGCTCGCGCTTTCGCGCCGGGGCATCCGGCACGTCTACGAGGAGTTCGACGACACGCACTCGTCGATCGACTACCGGATGGACGTGTCGCTGCCCATCCTTTACCGGGCTCTGCGCTGAATTGTCAGCGAAGGGCCTGCGGGTGCGGCCACTGCCGCGTCCGCGCGTCGTTCCAGGCGCGGGCGGACGACACCAGGGCGTTCCAGCCACGGCGGACGAGGCCGGCGATGGCGGCGACCGCGTCGACGATCGCCTCGGCGCGGGCGAGTTGCGCCTGGGCGATGAAGCGGTCGTGCTCGGACAGGGCAGCGAGTTGAAGGGCGAGACGTTCTTGGTTCATGGGACACCTCCGTTGCGACAGTCCCAATAATGATTACATTCCCATTGACTTACAATCCGTTAGCTGGGAAACTGATTAGTGCCGTTTAGGCACGAATAAGGACGGATGGACCAGGTCTTCGCGATGGACGTGCTGCTCCGGTCGGTCGACAAGGGCGGCTTCGCGCCCGTCGCCCGCGAGATGGGCGTATCGCCGTCCGCGCTCTCTAAGGTCGTCGCCAAGCTCGAGGAGCGGCTGGGCGTCAAGCTCCTGCACCGGACGACGCGGCGCCTGAGGCCGACCGCCGAGGGTGAGGCCTACCTCGAGCGCGCCGCGCGCATCGTCGAGGCGGTCCGCGAGGCCGACAACGAGGCGATGCGCCACGGCGGACAGCCGAGCGGGCGCCTGCGGCTCGTCGTCGGCCTGTCGTTCGGCACCTATGCGCTCGTGCCGTCGCTGCCCGAGTTCCTCGCGCGCTATCCGGCGATCGATCTCGACCTCGTGATGGGCGAGCGCGCGATCGATCCGAGCGAGTCGGGCGCCGACCTGTCGATCCGGCTCGGCGCGCTCGCGGACTCGTCGCTGATCGCGCGCCGCATCTGCGACGTCGAGCGCGTCATCTGCGCGGCACCCTCGTACATCGCCGGGAACGGGATGCCGCGCGACCCGCAGGCGCTCGACCGCCACGACTGCCTGACGCTAGCCGACGCACCCGAGCTCGGGCGCTGGCCGTTCACCGTCGACGGCAAGCCGCTCGTCGTGGACGTGCGCGGTCGCGGCCGCATCACCGCGAACAACGCCGAGACGCTCCTCGAGCTTGCAGTGCTCGGTCAGGGCATCGTGCGCTTGCCCGACGTGATCGTCGGCCCGGCGTTGCGCGACGGACGTCTAGTCGCCCTGTTCGCGGACACGCACATCGCCGAGCCGGTGCCGGTGTATGCGATCTATCCCTACACGCGCCAGCGGCCGCCCAAGGTCGGGGCGATGATCGATTTCCTGGTCGAGACGTTCGCGGACGCGCCGTGGCGCACGCCCGCCCCGCCCGCCTCGTCGATCCGGCCGCCGCGACCGCGCGTGCGCCCGCGGCGCGCGACGGCGTAGCATCCGACGATGCGAGCGCTACGCTATTCGCGCTACGGTCCGCCCGACGTGCTCGAGGTCGTCGAGACCGACACGCCACAGCCCGGCGCGGGCGAGCTCGTGGTGCGCGTGCGCGCGGCGTCGCTCAACCCGGTCGACGGCAAGATCCGCGCAGGGCACCTGCGACTGCTGCCGATGTTCGAGTCGCCGCCGCGCGGATGCGGCCTCGACTTCGCGGGCGAGGTCGTCGGCACCGGCGGCGACGTCGCGGGGTACTACCCGGGCGCGCGCGTGTTCGGCTCGCTGTCGCCGTTCGGGCGCGGCGGCGCGTTCGCGGAGATCGTGCGTGTGAAACAGGATCGGATCGCGTCGATTCCGGACACGATCGGCTTCGACGAGGCGTCGACGCTGCCGATCGCGGCCGGCACGGCGGCCCAGGCGCTGATCGATCACGCGAAGCTCGCTGCGGGGCAGCGCGTGCTGATCCTCGGCGCCGCGGGCGGCGTCGGTCATTTCGCCGTCCAGATGGCGCACCACCTCGGCGCGCACGTCACCGGCACGTGCGGCCCGGCCAACGTCGACTTCGTGCGCTCGCTCGGCGCCGACGAGGTGCTCGACTACACGCGCGACGACGCGCTCACGCGCGGCGGCCCGGACGATCGGTACCACGCGATCTTCGACACCGCGGGGCATGCGAGCTGGCGCCAGGGGCGCGCGGTGCTCGCGAGCGGCGGCATCTACGTCAACACGAGCCCCGACTTGCGTGCGGTGATGACGACGCTCGCCGAGCAGGCCGCCGCGCGCTTCGCGCGCCAGCGCGTCGTCGCGCTGGTCCTGGCCGGCGGCGCGGAGGCGTGGCGCCGCCTCGCGCGCCATGTCTCCGATCGCGTCCTGGTACCGTACATTCGTGAGACGATCGGACTCGCCGGAGTCGCCGATGCGCAACGTCGCATGGAGGCCGGCCACGGACGCGGCAAGATCGTCGTCGTTCCGACGCGCTGATCCCGTTTCCCGGAGAACCCGATGGACAATCGTTCGATACGCATGCTCGCAGCGACGCTGGCTCTCGCCGCCGGCGCCGCAACCGCCAACTTCGACCTCCCGCCGTCGGCCGCCGACAACGCCGATGCCATGGTCGCCGCCGAAGCGCTGAGGACCGGCAACTGGCAGCAGGCGATCACCGGCTTCACCGCGGCGCTGAAGGCCGAGCCCGGCAACGCCGACTACCACAACGGACTGGGCTACGCCTATCGCAAGTCGGGCAAGCTCGAGCCGTCGTTCGTGCACTACCGCCAGGCGTTGCGCATCAACCCCGAGCTCAAGAGCGCGCACGAGTACATCGGCGAGGCGTACCTCGCGAGCGGCGACAAGGCGAAGGCGCGCGAGCACCTCGCCGTGCTCGAACGGTTGTGCGGCGGCCGCGGCTGCGAGGAGTATCGCGACCTCGAAAAGGCGATCGCGGTAGCGAAGTAGGCGTTCCGCCGACGGCCGCTCGCGCGGAAGTGAGGACGGCGGCCGAGCGGGCGCCTCCTATAATCAGCATTCGAATCGAGCGGAGGCACCATGCGCTGGGGCGACATGCGACGCAGCGAGAACGTCGAGGACCGCGGCGGGATGAGCGGCGGCTTCGGCGGCGGCATGCCGCTCGGCGGCGGCATGAAGATCGGCGGCGGCACGCTGATCCTGATCGTTATCCTGTCGCTGGTGTTCGGGATCAATCCGCTCACGTTCCTCGGCATGGGCAGTCCGGAAGTCTCGGCCCCGCCGCCGTCGCAGACGGCACCTTCGCCCTCGTCTTCGTCGCCCGGCAGCCGTGCGCCGGCGCCCACCGATCAGCGCAAGGATCTCGCCGCGCGCGTCGTCGGCGACACCGAGGACGTGTGGGGCGCGCTGTTCAAGGCGATGGGCCGCGGCGCGTACCGACCCACGACGCTCACGCTCTACCGCGGCGCCGTGCGCTCGGGCTGCGGCACCGCGTCGTCCGCCGCGGGTCCGTTCTACTGCCCGGCCGACCAGCGCGTGTACCTCGACACTTCCTTCTTCGACGAGCTGTCGCGCCGCTTCGGCGCGCCCGGCGACTTCGCGCAGGCGTATGTGATCTCGCACGAGATCGGGCACCACGTGCAGAACCAGCTCGGCGTCATGGACCGCTTCGAGCGCGAGGGCCAGCGGCTCGACGAGCGCCGCCGCAACGCGCTGTCGATCCGCCTCGAGCTCCAGGCCGACTGCTATGCCGGCGTGTGGGGCCACTTCGCGCAAAAGCGCAACCTGCTCGAGCCGGGTGACCTCGAGGAAGGCATGCGC